>JBDTAD010000178.1:0-8262 GCA_039924815.1 Lacisediminihabitans sp. | reverse complement strand
AGCCGGAGTTTCAATAGCAAACTAGCCGCTGAACGCGCGCACACCAATCGGCCTGCCAGCGACGCCCCGTGTTTGTCACCATTGCTCGCCTCTTTGAGCAGAGCAGCCGCCCGCAGGCGGAACCTCTTACGGCACAAACATCGCGCAGTATGTACGTTCTGCTCTATACTGACACTATGACTGAGGTTGCAATCACTGATGCGCGAGGGCGGCTCGCGTCGATCATCGATACGGCGCGGCACGAACCGGTGTATCTGACACGCAGAAATCGCCCCGTCGCGGCGATCATCGATACCGATCAACTAAGCCAGCTGCTCGAAGACGCCGATGAACTCGCGGACATCCGGGCAGTCGATGCCGCATGGGAGGAAACCGAACGACTCGGTGAGACCCCCATCCCGTGGGAGGACGTGAAACGCGACCTCGGACTGGCATGACGTATACGGTTCAGATCCTTCCCGTTGCAACGCGAGCAATCCGCAAGCTCCCTCCAGAGGCAAAGCGTCGCGTGCAAGCGATCATCGAGCTCCTTGCCGAGGATCCCCGACCACCGTCCGCGAAGAAGCTCACCGCTAGACCCGAATGGCGGGTGCGCAGCGGTGATTACCGTGTTCTCTACCGGATCGAGGATGCGGTGCTTACGATCATCATCGTTGATGCTGGCCACCGCCGCGAGATCTACCGGTGACTGCAGACGTCTCGCTACACACGAAAACGTAGACGGATACCTACCCGCTAAGAACGCGAGCGGCGTCCGCAACGCGAACGAGCAGCGCTCCCGCCGACGGGCGAGAGCGCCGCTCACCCCTGCCCCTGACAAAACCCGGAGCATATCAGTGCAGGGCGAAGAACGGGCACGCGCCCGATATGCGAGGTCAAGCTGTGCGCGTCGTCGTACGCGAACGTTGTCGCAGCATACGACGGGCGCCCGCTCGCTCCTTCGTTCTGATTCCTGCTGCCGTTCATCGTGGTCGCACACCTCGGCTCGGGAGAGTTGCGAGTGCCCGAACCGAGGCTGCGGTCGGGCACTCCCTGCTCCCGGCTTGTGATAAAGCCCTTTGGGTGTGACGGGCACGTTCCACTCAGGGATGCCGAGGTTGCATGCATCGTGCCGCGAAGCTACTTGTTATAGCCGAACACGGTGTTCCAAGTCTTCAGGTCGTCCGCCGAGTACTTCACAGTGTCTGTCGTCTCCATCCGATAGTCCAACTTGGACCCGACCGGAGGAAGCTTGATACCGAGAATTGTCGGCGGGGCGACGTCCGAACGGGCGGGATATTCCCCGATCTGAGCGAATACTTTCTGACCGCGTTTGGAGAAGTTGTAATTCATGAAGACCTCGGCGGCCGCCGTGTTCTTCACCGAACTGGCCAGACCCAGGTAGTAGTCGTATGAGACAACACCTTCCGTGGGCACCACGAACGTAACGGGCGCCTTGTCCTGCGTGGCCGAAATGTTCGTCCCACTGATGGTGACTGTTCCCACGGCGATCTCACCGCGCGCCAGCGCCGTGGCCTCGGCACCCAATGAATCGTAGATAACCGGCTTCTGACTTGCGTATTTCTGCAGATAGTCCGGACCGAGTTTGGACAGCATGAATCGGTTCAGTGCTGCGGTACTCCCGCCTGAACCACCTTGCACGATGCCGATCTTCCCCTTCCACTTGCCGCTAACGAGATCGGCCCAGGACGTCGGCGCGTCCGCCTTTTTCACGAGTTGCGTGTTGTAACCGATGGTGTAGACGGAGTTGAACATGCGTGTGAACAGGCCGCCGTCGATGCTCAGGGCGGCGAACTTCGACACGCTGGGAACGTCGTACTTCTTCCAGACGCCCGCGTCTTCCATGGATTTCGCGATGCGGTAGTCGGAGGTGCGGATCACGTCGGCGGCGAGCTTTCCGGCACCTTGCTCGGAAAGGACGCGTTCGACGAGCTTGTTGGGCGTCAGACGCACCATGTCGACCTTGATACCGGTGTCGTGCGTGAATGCATCGACCAGCACCTGCTCGGACGCGGCCGAGTACCCGCTGTACAGGCTCAACGTCTGGGTTCTCGCCTTGTCGTAGGTGGCCTTGTCGGCGATCTGTTCACCGTTGATGACGAGACCGGACTTAGTTTGTACCTTCTGTGCGCTCTTGACGACGCTTGCTGGGTTCCCGCCTGCCCCGCAAGCTGCAAGCGTGAGCGTGAGTGCGACGCCGCATCCAAGCGCTATCGCTTTTGTCACTATCTTCATTCCTGGGTTCCTTTCATTGGGTTCGGTAGGCGCGGTGATCTCTCGCGCGATCCGACCGTTTGGGCGATCACGGCGACGATCGCGATGACCATGACGTAGAGGACGCTGATCGCCGCGGCCGCCTGGCTTTGACCGTTCTCGAATTGCTCGAAGACGACGACGGAGAGTATTTGTGTGTGCGAGGTGAAGAGGAAGAGCACCGCACTCAGTTCGCGCATGGACAGCATGAGGAAGAGGAGGAAGGTCGAGGTCAGGCCGACGCGCATCAATGGGAGCGTCACCGTGCCGATCGCTCGCGCCCTGCTCGCGCCCAGCATGACGGCGCTGTCTTCCAAGTCCTGGTCTAGCTGAAGGATGGATGCCGAGACTCCTCGATACCCTTGGGGAAAGAAGACGGCGACGCACGCGATGACCAGGACGAAGATCGTCCCGTACACCGGCAGCGGAATGAGCAGCCACGCCCAGAGCAGGCCAATGCCCATCACAATGGCGGGAACCGCCAGGGGGGTCATCGCGATGAACTCGACGACGGCGCGCAGACGCGCCTTGGTTCGATAGCGGATGTATGCGGCGATGAAGCTCAACGCGGTTCCCACTGCCGCTGCCAACACTGCCACGACGATGCTGTTGCGCAATCCCAGCTGGAAGCCGTCCGACATGATCGTGTTCCCGAGCTCACGGAACGACAGGGCACCCGCCTGGAATAGTTGCGAGATCGTCGACACAAACGGCGTGGATTGCATGGCAGCGACCAGCAAGGCGGCCATCGGCATCACCACCGCCACCAGGAAATAGATCAACGCGACGATGGTGAGCGGCCACCGGAGCTTTCCGAGCGGAACCTGCCGTGGCCTGGCACCTTTGCCGGTGACCGTTGTGAACTTGCGGCGGCTGATGACCCTCTGCTGAGCGGCAGTGATCACGAGCAAGCCGATCGTCAGGATAACCGCGATGCTCGCCGCCTCGTTGCTTCGCGCGGGCGTAGCGCTCATGAGACGGTAGATGAAGGTTGGCAACGTGTCGACTTTCCCGGGGTTGCCGATCACCTGCGCTACCGGAAAGTTCTCCATGGTCAGCGCAAAAACCAGGATGCCGGCTCCGAGGAGCGCGGGCAGCGCCAGCGGCAGGGTGATCGTCCTGAGCATCGTTCGAAGCGGCGCACCGTGCACGGTCGCCGCCTCCTCCAGGTCGGCATTCATCATGGCCATCGAACTGTGCACAAGGAGGAACCCGTATGGCGCATAGAAGATACCCAAGACGAAGATCAGGCCCGGCATGCTGTAGATGTTGATCGTGAGGTTAAGGCCGACATCGCGCAACGCGATGTTGAGGAATCCCGCGCTCGGCGACGCGATGAGCGACCAGGCCAACGCGCCGACCAAGGCAGGGATGAACATCGGCGCCATTCCGACAAAGAACAGAAACTTTCGGAGCGGCGCGTTGGTTCGCGCACAAAGAAAGGCGAGGAAGCTCCCAATGATCAACGCAAGCACTGCGGACCCGATGCCGACTTCGATCGAATTGAGGAGCGCCGTGAGTCCCTCAGGTGTCGCAAGCAGGGCAAAATTGCCGAGTGTGAGGTCGCCGAGAGAGATGTTTCCGGGTCGCGGCACCGACGTTGAGATGGATGCCAAGAGCACGAGGGCAAGGGGAACGAGGATGAGCACCGCAAGTATCACGATGACGACGACGACCGGGCCAAGCTTCTTGGAACCCCGCAGCACTTGAGGTAATGAGGTCACGACGCGACCTCTGCAGGGAGCAATTGAGCTGCATCCGGATCGAGGCCGATCCATACCCGGTCCCCGATGTCGAATGCGGCCCGGCGCTTCCGGGACTGCAGTGCCTGAATTTCGGGCCCCTCGTCCAACTGGACGGCGTACCGGGTGCTATCACCCTGGAAGCTGGACACGACGATTCGGCCCCGCCAGTGATTCGGTACGATGTCCTCCGACGAGTCAGCACTCTCATCTGCAGTCACGGTGAAGTCTTCCGGTCGGACGCAGATCTTCATCTCGCTACCGCCGTCAGCCACACCCAAATTCGACCGCACCGTCATGCCATAGCCAGTCAGTTGGGCATCGTGATAACCGGCCTCAGACGGCGGTACCGTGCATTCGAACACATTCACAACACCGAGGAAGTCAGCAATAGATGCGCTCGCCGGCTGGGCATAGATCTCCTGCGGCGTGCCAATCTGCACGATACGCCCGCGCTGCATCATCGCGACGCGATCGGCCAGCGCGAACGCCTCTCCCTGGTCATGCGTCACATAGATGCACGTCAGTCCGAGCCTAAGCTGGATCTCACGCAAGTCGATGCGCAGCCGATCCCTCAATCGTGCATCGAGGTTCGAGAGCGGCTCATCCAAGAGCAGCACGCTGGGCTGCATCACGAGACTTCGCGCGAGCGCCACCCTTTGCATTTGCCCACCGCTGAGCAGGCTAGCGCCGCGGTCGGCAAACGAGTCGAGACCCACGGTTGTCAGCGCAGCCATCACGCGTTCTCGGACTTCCCGTTTGGCCGCCCTCTGAACTTTGAGCGAATAGGCCACGTTGTGAAAGACCGTCATGTGCGGCCACACGGCGTAGGACTGGAACACCATGCCCACGTTCCGCTTATTGGGAGGAAGGTTGACTCCCGTCTCGGAGTCGAACACCACAACGTCGTCGATTACGATTCTCCCGGCGCTCGGCTCTTCCAAGCCCGCCACGCATCTCATCGTGCTGGTCTTTCCGCAACCGGATTGGCCGAGCAGGACAAGGGACTCGCCATCGTCGATTTGGAGGTCGAGGTTCTCGATAGCGACAAAGCCGCCGTACTTCAGTTGTAGCTTCTCGATCTGGATCTTCACTGATCGTCCTATTTGTTGAGGTGCGGATGGGGTGACGAGCGGTTGAAATTCAGTAGGTCGGCGGAACCAGGATGTTGCTCTCGCTGAGAATCCGTGCCGTGCGCTGAAATCTCACTGTGGTCGGCGAACGTTGGTCGAGTTCAAATAGTGCGATCCCATCCGGCAGATGAATGCTTACGGTTTGCTTATCGTCCTGTGGTGGCTCTGTGATCGCATACCGGCGGGGCACGCTGTCGGGCATCGCAAGCGCGGCACCGATGGCCACAGCACTCGTCAGGCCGATGGCAGGGTGCAACGCGTTCATCGAGATCATCCGTGCCGTCAACCCGACGGCCCCAGCCGGAGGCGGACCGATTATTCCTACTTTCGGGATCGAACTGAGATGGCTGGGGATGTTCATTAGGGCAGCTGCGGCCGCGCGCAAACGTCCGGCATTCTCCAACAAATGATCGATACCGCCTTGCAGATCGGATGCACCGGCTGGAAAGCTCGTTATATCAAACAGTGCAGCCGGCGCGCCGGCATCGATCAGCGTCGCCCGGTACTCTCTGTCGTCCAGCCGTACGGTATCGATTACGTGCGCCGTCGGCAGCTCAGCCCGGAACGTGGTCCAGCTCGACTGTTCGAAAACCACGTCCACCGGGACGCCGGGATAATACTGACCGTCCAAGACCCGGTCACCGTATTCCGGTACAGCGCCGTTCGGCGTCTGGATCTCGCATGAAAGTTCAAGACCCGTGATGATGTTGCGGATGACGACGCGCGTTGCGCCCGGTGATGTCGGGCGGAGGCCGGCGTGCAATACAAAGAGCGCAAGACCGGTGGCGCAGTTCCCGCAGTTGCTGTCCCATTCCACCGTCGGCGTCTCGATCGACACCTGGGCAAACCGATACGAGACAGGACCCGTCGTCTCCGTATCGTCGACGACGATCGCCTTGCTTGTCGTCGACGTCGCACCGCCGACTCCGTCGATCTGGCGCGGGTCCGGTGACCCGAAAGACCTGATCAGCACCCTTTCAATTTCGCCCTGATCGCGCGGCAACTGGCTGGCCCGGAAAATCCAACACTTGCTCGTTCCGCCCCGCACATAAGTTGCGGGCTGCACGCGCATCGCGCCTGGCGCGGGCGCCTGAGTTGCAGGAGCGTGTCTTGACGCAGTTTCCATGGAACATCTCTCTCAACGGTCGGCGCTCGGGGAGCAGAGGATCGACCTCAACGTGGGGCACTCACCTGCATTCACATGAAGGCCTCTCGTATCGCATTTTCACCGAATGTATACCGCGCACGGCTCGCAGTCAACATTTGAGCCATATTATCCACCCGGGTCCGTTCAGACCGCTCGTGACCTCCCTGTTGTATGCTTGGGGATGCGATGCTCCTTCTCACGCCCGCACTCAAGCCGGTCGTCGGACCAGTAGGTTCGAGTCGACTGCAGATGTGCTAGAACACGGAAAGCGAGGAAAGCGGTGGGCGAATCCTTGACGCCGTACAGCTTGATCCGCGACGCGATCATCTCCCGCGAATTCCCGCAACAAGCGCAGCTTGTCGAAACCGTGCTCGCGGCGAAATATCAGGTCTCGCGAACCCCTATCAGGGAGGCGCTGCGTCGCCTCGAGTCTGAAGGTCTCGTCGTTCGATCAGGCTCGAGCATGCGAGTTCGAGAATACCAGTCGGAAGAAATGGTCGACCTGTACGAGGCGCGTATGTTCTTGGAGGAGGCGGCCGCCAAGACCGCAGCCATCCGTCACACCCCGATGGATCTCGTCCTAATCGACCGCGCCCATCAGGCCATGGTCGATATAGATTTCGCTTCGACTGGCGCGACCGAATTGGCCGCAGTGAACATGACCTTCCATGAACGGATCTGGGCGGCCAGCCACAGCCCGGCACTAGTGGACCTGCTCAACCGCGTGCAGGTCCACTTCATACGATATCCGGGCACGACGCTCGCAACGCGTTCTCGCTGGAACCAAGTGCTTGAAGAGCACGCCGACCTTATCACCGCCATCCGAAACCGTGACGACGAGGCCGCGAGGCGGATTGCGGGCTCCCATCTCGAGACTGCGAAAAACATCCGAATCGGAATGTACATCGACGCACAAACCTCGGCCGATAAGCCGTAGGCGCTGAAGAAACCAATCACCCTTGCTTTCACCACGTAAGCCGGTCGTGCTCCTGGTGCATGGGAGCATGCAGGGGGCGTGGTGCTGGAGCGCGGTCGCGACCGCATTGGACCAACGCAACGTTCCGGTGGACGCATTCGACCTACCCGGTCATGGCCGCGACACAACGCCGCGCCCGCTTGTGAGCGTCAGAAGCTATACGGACGAGATCATTCGACACATCGATCTGCAGGATCGAGCCGTCATCCTGGTCGGTCACAGCATGGCCGGCTACGCCATATCCAAGGCACTCGAGCAGCGAGCATCCAAAATCGCCCACCTAGTCTTCTTCAGCGCACAAGCTCGCGCACAGGGCCAGAGTTGGTTGGACACCCTTGACCCCGCGACCCGCGCCTTGTACCGAGCGCTGGCCGACGCCGCCGACGACGGGTCCTTCCGGGTGCCGAACGACACGATCAACTCACGTTGGCTATCCAGCGTGAGCCCGGACAGCACGATCGCTCGCTTCGTTCGATCCCACGTGACGCCTCAACCGATCCAGCCACTGCTCGAGCCAGCCGAGCTGACCGGCTTCAACTCGATAAACGTGCCGATCACCTACATCTGGCCCGTCAACGACGTACAGAACAACCATTCCAGAATGGAAGCGTCGCTCAACAACCTCGGTGCCCGGGCAGATCTGATGACCATCCCCGGCGATCATGAGGCAATGCTTACCCACCCGCGAGAGTCAGCTTCCGCGATCCACACGGTGTGGAACTCGACATGTTGAACTCCGCACCGTATTCCGAGCACCAGACCACGGGCCGCATGCATTTTCAAGTGTGGGCGGCCCGTAAGTGGGACGATCAGCGGGCGGCGTTTCAACGTGCTCTATTAAGTGGATTTGAGATTGTCAATCTTCGTTGCACGGTGCCCGCAGGGGAACCTCCTGCGGGAATCCGTTCTGGCCATGTTGGCGTACTTGGCGCATAATTGGTTTATGAGTTCAGAAGCAGTCGAGTTGTCCGTCAGCGGCGCACGGGATCATTTTTCTGATGCGGTCAATCG
>JBDTAD010000177.1:0-2369 GCA_039924815.1 Lacisediminihabitans sp. | reverse complement strand
CGCCCCTCTGCGGGTCGAGTATCGAGGCACGAGCGTATCGAGGCCCTGTACCCGAGCACCGCAAAACGCCCGACGTGTTGCGGCAAAGTGTGGGTGCCAGCGAGCACAACCCGCACTTTGCCGCAATGCGGGAACTCGAGCAGGACCGCGGGCTAGCGTCGGCGGCTAAGTAAACGGACCGACACGAAGATGATCACGACCACGGCGGCGATCACCGCGAGACCGATCCAGGCACTGTCGCCAGGGAAGCCGAGGGCGCCGGTGTCGTTGCACTCGGGCACGCCGGAGGCGCAGGAGGCGTAGATGCCGAAGGGGAACATCCTTCATTACAGCAGAGGCACGAACGCGCAGCGGTAACGATTCGCTCATGCGAGCGGGGGTGCTTCGACAGGCTCAGCGAACGACAGGCTCAGCGAACGACAGGCTCAGCGAGCGTAGGTGACTCGGTACCTGACGTGGGTGACGAGCGAGGTGCTGCGCGCAGACAGAGGTTCGAGGGCGAGGGCGCTCACTCCGTCGAAGAGTCGCTCGCCCTCGCCGAGGAGGATCGGCGAGGTGTGCAGGCTCAGTTCGTCGATGAGTCCAGCGTTCAGGAACTGGCGGATGGTGTCTGCTCCGCCACCGATCGAAATGCTGGCGGAGCCGGCGGCCGTGCGCGCCTGCTCCATGGCCGACTCCACGCCATCCGTCACGAAGTAAAAGGTGGTGCCACCCTGCATCACGAGCGGCTCTCGCGGGTAGTGAGTGAGCACGTAGACCGGCGCGTGATACGGCGGGTTTTCGTCCCACCAGCCTTGCCAGTCACCCTCCCACTCGCCGCGAATCGGACCGAACATGTTGCGGCCCATGATGAACGCGCCTGCCTCGACAATCGCGGCGATCTCGGCCGCATTCTCTTCCGCCTGCTCGAACTGCCAGCGATGCAAGCGCTCGGTGCCCTCCCCCATCGGATGTTCAAGACTCTGTCTGGGGCCGGCGACGAAGCCGTCGAGGGAGATCGTCAGGTCAGCGGTGACGTAGTTCATGTGCAGATCCTAAGTGCGTCTGGCGAGCTCTGGTAGCCGCAGGCTCACGAGTGCCAGTTAATGAGTTCGCGGGACAGCGCGTGGGCGTGCTCCACGAGCATGCGCCCGAGTTCTTCTTGACGTTCGGGTCGAAAGCGTGACTCGATCCCGTTGAGGCTCAGTGCCCACTGGGGTTCGCCCGCCGCGTCGAACACCGCCGCACCCATGCCCCAGCTACCCTCCACGATGAGCCCCGGGTTCACGGCGTAGCCGGTTTCACGGGTGGCCCTAATGCGTTCGCGAATCGCGGATGCCTCGTGCGCGACCCCAAAGCGCGTCTCGAGCGCGGCCGATTCCAGGTAGGCGTCGATCCAGTCATCCTTCTCGAATGAGAGGATGGCGAGGCCGGCCGAGGCGACGCCGAGCGGAAAGCGCACACCTTCGTGCAGCACGAACGAGCGCACAGGGAAGCTGCCGTCTTCTCGCACGAGACAGACAGACTCAGCACCGCGCCGGGCCGAGAAGAAGGCACTCTCACCGCTGAGCTCGGCGAGCTGCAACACTGTCGGCAAGGCGACGCCGCGCACGTTGTAGCGGGGGGATGACGCGGCGCCGAGCAGATACAGCTCAGGACCGGTGCGCCAGCGTGCGCCTTCATGGTCAAGGAGCCCCTCTGCGGCGAGCGCCGTGAGCAGGCGGTGCACGGTGGACCGAGACAGACCTATCTCGGTGGCGAGGTCAGCCGCCGATACGCCCTCGAGCCCATGGCCACCGACCGCACGCAGAATGGCCCCAATGCGTCGCACTACCTGAGTGCCATGAACATCAGCCATGTCGATATCCTCCCACAATGTGGGACAGGAAATCCTGGAGAACCACGCGGTGGGCCCAGCACGACCGCCCAACAGGCGTTACATTGACAGCATCCTGAAGCGAACCTAGTGTCGAAATGGGACAGCCCCAAGGAATGCGAGGAAGCACCTATGCCCAGATTGTGGGACACAGCCGCCGAGGCACTCGACGGTGTCGTGAAGGATGGGGCGATCGTCGCCGTGGGCGGGTTCGGCCTGAGTGGTAATCCGACCGACCTGATCGAAGCCCTGCGCGCCACCGGAGTAAAAGACCTCACCATCGTGTCTAACAACATGGGTGTCGACGGCAAGGGGCTCGGGCTGCTGCTCGAGAACAACCAGGTGAGCAAGGTTCTCGCGTCGTACGTCGGCGAGAACAAGCTCTTTGCAGAGCAGTACCTGCAGGGCAAGCTCGAGGTGGAGTTCGTTCCGCAGGGCACCCTGGCCGAGCGGCTTCGCGCAGGCGGCGCCGGCATCGCGGGTTTCTACACGAAGACCGGCGTCGGCACGATCA
>JBDTAD010000176.1:0-6832 GCA_039924815.1 Lacisediminihabitans sp. | reverse complement strand
TGCGGATCAGCTTTGACTGCGCTGTTGGTTCTGGCACTGTTACTCCTTGATGATTTCCATGGGCTGGTGAGAATCTTTGTCGTGCTTGTTGCTGCCGGAGGATCGACTCGGCCGCCGGTGGGTGGAGACCGCGAGCGCGGATGCTGCGAGGTTTTCGGTGGTGCGCGTGAAGTTCTCCTGCGCCACGAGCAGATACAGCAGATCGAGTACGAGCAGTTGGGCGTGTTTGGCCGAAAGGTCGTCTGGCTGCATGAACCGCTCGTAGACCGAGGTCACGATGCTGAGGTCCGAGGCCTCGGCCATCGGAGAGGTGGGGTTGTTGGTGACGGCGACGGTGAGGGCTCCGGCGCGACCGGCCTCGCCGAGCATCTGGATCGTTTCTTCCGTGCGCCCGGTATTGGAGATGCCGATTGCCACGCTGTGCTTGTTCTGGATGGCGGCGCTGGTGAGCCCGGCGTGTACCTCTGACCAGACGTGGGTGTTGATGCCGATGCGGTAGAGGCGTGCCTGCATCTCGTCCGCGAGCATTGCGCTGCCGCCGACGCCGTAGATATCCACGTGATTGCTGACCGCGATGCGCTGGGAAATCACCTGGATGGTGGGCAGGTCGAGTGCTGTCGCCGTCTCGCGCAGGGTGCGCGAGTGGGCGTTGACGAGAGTGCTCAGAACGTCTGCAGGAGCATCATCCGGGCTGAAGGCACGCCCGATGTCTGTCTTCCAGGAGTCGCGGGCGGTGCTGCGGCCGAAGTCGGTGGCGATGCCAACGCGGAACGGAACGTAACCGGCATAGCCGATCAGGCGGCAGAAGCGGGTGACGGTGGCGGCGGAGGTTCCCGCGCGTTCGGCAAGCTGGCCGATGGAGAGCTTGAGTGGGGCCTGCGGATTCTCTAGCAGGTAGCGCGCAATCTTCGACATGACACCCGACATTTCGGGAAGTCGTGACTGGATACGGTTCGTCATGCCGGAGGAATTGCCCTCCGGAACCGTTTCCTGGACTGACATCATTGTGAGAATCCCTTTCTCCATCATTGGAGTTCTGTGAAAATCATTCTTACACTACAGTGAGCTTCACGCCATAGCGATTTCGAAAAGGTAACGATGCCCACGATTCTTGCGATGGATGCCGGAGGCACCTCCACCCGCGCCGTCGTCCTCGATACGACCGGTCTGTGCCTCGGCTACGGGAGGGCGGGAACCGGCAATCCGACCGCCGCTGGAATCGACCAGGCGATTGACGAACTCGCTCTCGCTGCGGAGCGGGCGATCGTCGCAGGCGAAGTCGCCGGACGCGCAACCACGGTGCCGGATTCGCTCGGTGTGGTGTCTCTCGCCGGTTCCGTTTCTCAGCCCTTCGTCGATGGTCTAACGAAGCGGCTTTCGGCTCTTGGAGTAACGTCACTGAGCCTTCAGCCCGACCTGCTGGGCACCTACTATTCCGGCACAATCGCGACCGAGGGCACCGGAGTTATCGTGGGCACGGGAGCAGTCGCTGGCCGCATCAGCGACGGGGCGTTGGAGTTCACCCGAGGCGGCACAGGGTGGTTGCTGGGTGACGATGGCTCGGGCTTTTGGATCGGACAGCGGGTGGCTCGAGCGGTTATCGCCGCGCTCGATGGGCTCGCACCGGCGACCAAGCTCACGGAACTCGTGCTGGCATTCTTCGGCATCGAACAGAAGCCGGGTATTGTTCGTGGGCGCCCATCCGCCCTCATAGAGCTGATGGAGCAGCTGTACGCCTTGCGTCCGGTCGACTTGGCGAGACTTGCACCGTTCGCGTTTGAGGCGGCGCAGGATCAGGTTGCTCGCGGCATCTTGGAAGAAGCGGCGGTGGCGATCGGTCAACTGCTCGCGTCAACCCGGAGTGCTCACGACAATGGTCCGGTCGTGCTGGGCGGCAGTATTCTCGCCGCGGGCGTGCGCGTCGCTCCCGACATTTTTGCGAGGAGACTGACGGAGGCGTCCCACGGTGGTGAGCTCATCGCCGTCGCCGACGGAGTTGTCGGCGCAGCCGTACTCGGGCTGCGCCAGAGTGGGGTCGTTGTCGACGAACAACTTTTCGCCAGGCTGCGCGGCGGAATCGCCACGCTGAGCGATTCGGCGAGCAGTATCGCAACACCTGGACAAGCATGACGACCCGCATCGCGACTCGACGCTTCAGCATCGCAGAGCTGGGGGAGGAAAACCTGCTGCCGATGGTGGGCTCGCCGCTGGAAACTCCGTACCAGATCTCCGGCGCCCTTCCGCGGGAGATCATCGATGGCTCTCGGTTCGGAAATCCCGCCAATCTCTACCCCTTCCAAGAGCAAGACGACTACTCGCGGGCGCTAGTGAACCGGCCGCTGCAGACGGTGACCCTGGTAAACGACAACCTCAGGGCGGTCTTCCTCCCGGAACTCGGTGGCCGTCTCTGGGAGCTTTTCGACAAGCGGGCGGGCGTTCAACTCTTGCACTCGCCAGACACGATTCAGTTCGCCAATCTCGGCCTGCGTAATGCCTGGTTTGCCGGAGGGATCGAGTGGAACATCGGCACCAGAGGTCATTCACCCACGACCTGCAGTCCGCTGCACGCTGCCGTGGTGCACACCGCCGCTGGCATCGACGTGCTGCGGATGTGGGAGTTCGATCGCCTGCGCGAAGTCGTGTTCCAGATTGATGCCTGGCTACCTGAGAACTCCCGCGTGCTCTTTGTGGCAGTGCGGCTGCGCAACCCCAACGACCGCTCCGTGCCGATGTACTGGTGGAGCAATGCTGCGATGCCGCAGTCACCACAAAGCCGAGTGGTCGTACCCGCCGACTCTGCTTTCGCCAGCAGCTACGTCGGTGGAATCTCCCGCATCGTGCCAAACGATGACGACGGCGTTGACTGCACCTGGCCGACGAACAACCGGAGAGCGCGAGACTTTTTCTTCGACATCCCGCCCGAGCGACGCAAGTGGATTCTCAGCACGGATGCCCGCGGCGACGGGCTCGCGATGGTGTCGAGCTCCGAGCTAGGTGGCCGCAAACTCTTCGTCTGGGGAGAGGGTGACGGAGGCAACCGCTGGCAGGACTGGCTGAGCCCTGATGGTGAGCGGTACGCCGAAATTCAGGCTGGACTCGCGCAGACCCAGTTTCAGCACCTCGAGATGCCCGGCAGCACCGAGTGGCGCTGGGTCGAGGCCTACGGCAATGCGGCGGTGGACGCGGATATTGCCCGCGGCTCGGACTGGGAGGCGGCAGTGGAACACTGCGAACAGCGGGTAACCGCACTTGTCAGCGGCCAGGAGGTCGACGACGCCTTGGCGATGGCGCTGTCGATTGCCGACCAACCACCGCAACAGCATGTTCTGGCAGGAAGCGGCTGGGGAGCCCTCGAAGCCGCTCGCCGCGCGCGCAATAGGCTTGCCTGGATTGATGAGACAGGAACACCGTTCGCGGCACAGACGATCACCGAAAGCCAGCGTCCGTGGTTCGATCTGCTGGATGGGACCGCGTTCGCCGGCGCGTCCGGTTACGTTCGCGGCGATGACTGGGCGGCGTTGCTGGCGGCTCAACCTGACTCCGCGGAGGCCACAGCTCACCGGGCAGTGATCGCGCACGCACGGGGTGCCGCTGTCGAGGCGCGAGAACTCTACGCTCGCTCGAGCGACCTCGCACCGAGCGCGCTCGCCTATCGCGGGCTCGCGATGCTGCAACTCGACGAGGACGATGCCGCCGGTGCGCTGGAACACTACCGGCTGGCGTGTGCCTGTGAACCCAGCTCCACGAGCCTCCTCATCGAGGCGGCGGCGGCCAGCATCCGCGCTGGCTTTGCTTCGCTCGCGCTGCAGCTGATTGAGCACTCCACGGTGTCACGAGTGGGCCGCGTTCTGCTGCTTGAGGCCCAGGCTCTCGCGCAGATGGGTGAAAGCGAGCGGGCCGCGGCCATCCTCCGCGCCGGAATCGAAGTGGCCGACCTGCGCGAGGGAGAGAACGCGATGGCGGAGCTGTGGCGAAGCGTATGCCCCGGCGAACCGGTGCCGGCCCGATACCAGTTCAGCATGACCGAAGAGGAGCGCGGATGACCGGCATCGCCATCGTGGGACAGGGCGGAATGGCCCGCGCCCACGCCAAAGCCTGGAACGAGATCGGACTCGGCGACAGCATCCGTTACATCTGCGCCCCGGGAACCTCGGTGCCGTTCGACAACGCACCCGCAGCGCGTTTTGTCACCGACCTCGACGCCGTGTTGGCGGACACGGATATTGACATCGTTTCTCTCTGCACGCCGACTCCCACGCACGCCGAGCTCACCCTTCGCTGCCTCGCCGCTGGCAAAAATGTGCTGTTGGAAAAGCCCATCGCGCTGACCCTGGAGGACGCCCGGGCGATCGCGGATGCCGCAGCGCAGAGCGCTGGCATTCTCATGGTCGCGCACGTGGTGCGGTTCTTCGAGGGCTATCGGGTGATTCGGCGCCAGTTCGACTCTGGCGCGCTGGGAGCGCCTCTCGCCGTGCGCGCGGAGCGGCTCAGCGAGCTTCCCGGTCCGTCGCCCTGGTGGCACGACGAGTCGAAGTCCGGTGGAGTTGTCGTCGATTTTGCCATCCATGATTTCGACCAGCTGAACCTCATTCTCGGGACGCCGCTGACGGCATCCGCTCATCGCACTGGGCCGAGTGGCCCGATCGAGGTCGAGGTGACCTACGCGGATGGAGGCGTCGGGCGCGTGTTGTCGTTCATGGGCATGCCGAAGGACTTTCCCTTCACGTCGTCGATCGAGGTGCTGGGCTCACGCGGGCTCGCCGAGCACCGGTTCACGGGCGCGCCGACGGGTGTCGTCGCTGCCGGAAACGACAGTTTTCTCTCGATAACTGACGCTGCTGAGCATCGCCGGGTCGACACCGCCAATCCCTACGCGCGCCAAGCGCAGTACTTTCTGGACTGCGTGCGGGACGGCGTTGACCCGGCGTTCTGCCCGGTGGATGCCGCGATCCTCGCGCTCGCCGTGGCGCTCGCGGCGAGAGAATCACTCGCCAGCTGTGTTCCGGTGGCCGTTCGATCCGAGTAGTCGCAGCTCAGATAACCCCAGCCGAGAGCTCATCGGGATTGCCGAAGCGGTGGGCGGTGATGCTGATTGCTTGCTCGTGCAGGAAGGGCAGCAACTCCACGCGCCCGGCCGTCGTCACCGGGGAGGCGTAGACGGCGAGGTCAACGTTGCCGCTGGTCGCTTCGGCGAAGGCCGTGCGGTCCCCGCCAATCAGGCGGATGCGGCTGGTCGCCAGCTCCCCGCGGCCCGCCCTGGCGAGCCACTCCGCCTCGGTCTCGACGGTGACGTCAACGCTCTGAAGCTCGGATGACAGACCCGCCGGAAGTGGGGCGGCAGAGCTGAGGTGTACGCGGGAACCGGCGAGCTTCGCCGCGGCGAGAACGCGCACGAGCTCGGCAAACGGAGCGCCGGGCGAGTGGCGCACGGTCACTGGCATCGGCAGATAGCGGAACAGGTTGCGCTCCACGCCCACCCCGGACGGATCGCGCACGATGCCGAACTCGATGGCCCAGATCTCAGCGTCCCTGAGCGCCGAGGTGTGCACGAAATTCCACTGTTCCTCGTTGAGGTCAGGCTTGGCTGCGGAGAGTAGCGAGCCCACCGACGGGTCGAGCCGGCGCTCCTCGGGTGCCGCGGCAGCGTCATCCGGGGTCCACTGGCCGAGACCGAAGAGGTAGTTCGGGCCGCCGGCTTTGGTGCCCGCGCCGACGGAAGACCGCTTCCAGCCGCCAAACGGCTGGCGTTGCACGATGGCGCCAGTGATGCCGCGGTTCACATAGAGGTTGCCCGCTTCGACACCGTCGAGCCACTGTGCGAGCTCGGCTGGGTCGAGCGAATGTAGTCCGGAGGTGAGGCCGTAGTCGATGGCGCGCTGGAAGTCGATGGCTTCGGCCAGGGTCTTAGCGTGCATGATTCCGAGCACCGGGCCGAAGTATTCGGTCAGGTGGAACTCCGAGCCCGGCTGCACATTGCTGCGGATTCCCGGCGACCACAGTTGGCCCTTGTCGTCGAGCTTTTTGGGCTCGACCAGCCACTTCTCGCCGTCGCTGAGCGTGGTGAGCGCGCGCAGCAGCTTGCCATTCGCCGGCTCGATGATCGGACCCATCTGGGTGATCGCATCCTGCGGGTAGCCCACGCGGAGCGAGGTGGTCGAGTCGACCAACTGTCCGAGGAAGCGCTGGGAGTGCGCGACCGAGCCGACGAGAATCACGATGCTCGCGGCGGAGCACTTCTGCCCGGCGTGGCCGAAAGCCGACTTCACGACATCCGCGGCGGCGAGATCGAAGTCGGCGCTCGGCGTGACGATGATGGTGTTCTTACCGCTGGTCTCAGCGTGCAGGCGAAGGTCGGGGCGCCAGGAGCGGAACATCTCCGCGGTCTCGTAGCCGCCGGTGAGAATTACCTGATCGACGAGCGGATGCGAGACCAGTTGCTGCCCGAGTTTGTGGTCGCCCAGCTGCACCAGCGTCAGCACATCTTTCGGTACTCCCGCCCGCCAGAGGGCCTCTACCATCACGGCGCCGGAGCGCTTGGAGAGCGACGCTGGTTTGATGATGACGGCGCTGCCAGCCGCAAGCGCCGCCAACACTGACCCGGCCGGAATGGCGACCGGAAAGTTCCACGGCGGGGTGACCACGGTGAGCGCGAACGGCGTGAACGTGGCGCCGTCGACCTGCTCCAGCAGCAGGGCCTGCTCCGCGTAGTAGTGGGCGAAGTCCGTCGCTTCGCTCACCTCGGGGTCGCCCTCGGCAATGGTCTTGCCCGTCTCGCTGGCCATAGTTTCGATCAGGTCGCCGCGGCTGGCCGCGAGTTCCTGGCCTGCGCGAT
>JBDTAD010000175.1:0-5394 GCA_039924815.1 Lacisediminihabitans sp. | reverse complement strand
CACGCCGTGTCGCACGACGACATCCTGCAACGACGCGACGGGCTGTGGCGCATTAGTCGCCGGGTCATCATCCCGCTCGGCGCCCCCGCAACCGCCCCGGCAGGGTCCAGGTGACCTCGTCGATGCCACACCCGCTGCCTGCCAAGTAAAGGTACCGTCATGACTGAGTTTCTCGCCATCACCCGCGTCACCCACAGCTGTCACCTGATCGAGATCGGGGAAGTGACGGTGCTCACAGACCCGTGGTTCTCACAGAAGACCTTCTACCACCCCGGCGAGCCAGTCGCCTTCCAGCCGGAAGAACTCCCACACCTCGATGCTGTCGTGATCAGCCACGAGCATTACGACCACTGCGACCTGGACGCGTTCAAGCGTTATCCGGATAAGGACGTGCCCATGATCGTCGCCGGCCCCGTTGTCGAGAAGGCGAGGAAGGTCGGCTTCACCAACGTCACGCCACTTGAGGCGTGGGAGAGCACGAACGTCGGCGACCTGACTTTCAACGCGGCGCCCGGCGAGCACGGCGTGTACGAAGTCACGTACGTGATCACAGGCGGTGGCCGCAGCGTCTACTTCGCCGGCGACACACTCCTCACCCCGGAATTGCGCACCTTAACCGACCGCTTCGGTCCCCTCGACGTGACCCTGCTCCCGGTCAATGGTCTCCATATACGAATGGCGGGAAACAAACAGGTCGTCATGAACGCCGAGGAAGCCGCCGAACTCACTTCGGTCCTGCGCCCCACACTGGCAATTCCGCAGCACTACGCCTTCACGGCCGGCCCCATCGGCGACCGCCTCATCCTCAAAAGCGACAAAGACCCGACGCTCTACGTCGCCGCCGCCCGCCGTCTTGTCCCAGACGTTCCCGTTGCAGTAATCACACCAGGAGAGCGCCTTGTCGTTCCAGCGTGAAGTAGCGGAGAGATGTTCTTGAGCCCAATCAAAGCGTGTAACTGCTCTCGATAAAATGGCGCGATGGACGGGAGCCACAGTCGGGCACTGGCCAGGATGGTGTTCGGTGCCGTCGTCCTCGCTACCAACCGAGTGCACGCGAGACACGCCCGCTGAGGTGCCCGAATCGGGAACGTTCAGTGACAACGGTCGAGCGGGAAACCAGCCATCGCGTTGCGAAGCTTCACGTCTGTCATTTGGGATCTCTCGGGGTTCTGAGAGCGACGCCGTACTCTGATCTCCTCGCGGTACCCGGGTGAAGATCATCTTCCTCGAACTGGAGGCCAATCTTCTCTGCAACGCGTTGGGAGGCGACGTTGTCGGGGTGGATTATCGCAACCAGGTGCGGCACGCTGATATCGACCCCGACCGAAGCGACAGCGCCGCCCTGACGGACTAGTTCGGCCACCTTGCCGCCGTTGCCGCAACAGGCATCCAACACCGGCAGCCCTTCAACAGCTCCGAGAAGATCACGCTGCGCAGGCCACTCGACGAGCCGATCCAGGGAGTCCTCTTTGACCCGCGCTTGTTCATCGTCCGAAGCAGGATCTGTCCCGGGCAGGCTTGAATCTCCGCGTCCGCCCAGCCGGAGCCTACCGTCGCTTGAGAATCGCGTGAGGTAATGAACACAATGGATTGACAGTCGTCCGAAAGCGGGACGATCAGTGGGCAGATTTTGACAGCGGCCCTTTGGCAACTTTGACGTCGTTTTTCTACTTGGAGGGCCGCCAGCAGGGAACCGTCAGTGGTTCGGTTGTGGCGGACTGGCTGGGTGCGCTGTCGGTAATGCTATTTGACCGCACCGGCGGTCAGGCCGCGTACGAAGTAGCGTTGGAGGGAAAGGAACACGATCAGCGGGATGATGACGACGATGAATGATCCCGCGGCGACGAGGTTCCACCCTTGGTTGTATTGGCCGAGCAGACCGAGGAGGCCTTGTTGTAGGACCGGGTTCGCGTTGCCGATGAATATGTAGGCAACGAGGTAGTCGTTCCAGACCCACATGAATTGGAATATCGCGAACGAGGCCAACGCTGGAATCGACATCGGTACGACCAGGCGCCAGAAGATTTGGAAATGTGAGGCACCGTCGACCCGTGCCGCTTCGATGAGGGCGTTGGGCAGCGTTGACATAAAGTTGCGCAGGATGAAGATGCAAAGTGGCAATGCGAATGAGGCGTGCACGATCCATGCTGCCGGAAAGGTGCCGGTGATCTGGATACCGGTGAACGCTGTAATGGCTTTGTACGTTTGCAGCACGGGGATGAGCGCGATTTGCACGGGTACGACCAATAGCCCGATGATGACCGCGAAGTAGGCTTCTTTGCCGCGGAACTCCAGGAATGTGAACGCGTACGCGGCGAACGCGGCGAACATTAAGGGCAGGACGGTGGCGGGAACTGCCACCGCAATACTGTTCAAAAATTCGCTACCCAGACTTTGCCCGGTTCCGCTTCCGGTACCGGAGAGCGCATTGGAGTAGTTGGTGATGGTCCACGGTGCTTTTGCGATGTCGGCGAACACTGTCCACCAGCCACTTGATTGGGCGTCTGTGGTCGTTCGGAAGCTGGTGACCAGCAGTCCGAACATTGGCAGCAACCAGAGCACGGCGACGATGCCGAGAATCACGGTCAGGAGCGGGCGTCGGCTCCCCTGTGAGCGGCGGCGTCGGGTCTTTTTGATGGGGGGCTGGTCGGCGCCTTTGGTTGTCTGGTTGGTGCCCGGTGCCAGGGTTTCAGTCATCGGAGTGCCTCCTGCTCACGGTATGTGCGGATCTGGTAGACGATCACCGGGATTACCGCGATGATCAGGATGACGACAACCGCGGATGCTTTGCCTGGATTATTGAAAGCGAAGAATTGGTTGTAGAACTCCATGCCGAGCACGTTCGTATTGAACTGTCCGCTGGTCATCGCGAACACGATGTCGAAGATCTTCATGGTCGTGATCAGCACCGTGATGAACACCGCAACGATCGTGGTTCGGATCTGTGGCACGACCACCCGGAAGAACGTTTGCCGTTCACTGGCGCCGTCGATTCGGGCGGCCTCGATTGTTTCTTCGGGCACCCCTTTGATGGCGGCCGAGAGGAGCACCATGGCGAAACCGGCGTTCAGCCAGATGACGACGGCCATGATCAGGAAGCTGTTGGTGTGGGCGAATTCTGTTTGCAGCCAGGAGATCGGATCGGCCTTGGTCAGACTGGTCCAGATTGCGTTAAGCAGGCCGATCTGTGGTTGGCCGGGAGCGTTGTAAGCGTAGACGAATGACCAGATGCTTGCGGCGGCGATGAAGCTGATCGACATCGGTAGGAAGATGATCGATTTGAAGGTCTTCTCACGTTTGGGGCCGAGGCGGTCCGCCAGCGTTGCCACGGCCATCCCGATGATTACTGTGACCCCGGGAACCACGATAATCCAGAGCAGGTTGTTCAGGAGTGTTTGAAGAAATGGTGCGCTGGTGAATAGTTGCACATAGTTCGTCAGGCCGCCGAAGGACTGTAAACCGTATTGGTCGGTCTTCAGAAGGCTTTGGTAGATGGTGAGGCCGGTTGGAATGAGCAAAAACACGGTCAGGAGAAGCAGCACTGGGCCGAGAAACACGAACGGTAACAGTCGTTTGTTCCAGCGGGTGTTGGTCTTGGCGACAAGATAGTCGAGGCCGAGGTAGATGAGGAAGGAGACCGCGAGCCCGCCGACGACCGACGCGATCACATTGATGATTTGCACGGGATAGCCACCTGACGACGATGTTAGGGATGAATCATAAGGAGAAGGTCGTGTTGCGTCCGGCCGTTCGGACTGACCCCGAACGGCGGCCGGGCCGGCTCTGCGCCCGGCCGCCGTTCAGCGGGCTCAGTTAGTTGGCCATGACGCGTCGATGGCTTTCAACGCTTGGTCGAGTGTGATCGAGCCGGCCGTCCATTCGGTCAGGTTGGTCCATTCGGTGCCTGCCCCGACCGCGCCCGGCATCTGGTCTGATGCGTCGAATCCGAACACCTTCGCGCTGGCCACAGCTTTTGACGCGATCGTCTGGAACGGGCTGGAGTAGTTGCTCGTCGGGTAGTTGTTGTGCGGAGATAGCGCGGCAGTCCACTGCTTGTCGTAACCGTGGGTACCGAAGTTGCCCAATAGGTAGGCCATGACTTCCTTCACAGCGGCATTGTTCTTGAACGCGCCAACGATGTCGCCACCGCCGAGGGTTCCTGAGGCGACAGCACCCGCCGGTGTCGGCAGTACGAACGCATTGACGTCTGCCGTTGAGCCCGAGTTCACTGAGTCCTGAATAGCCTGTGGGAAAAAGCCGGTGATGAAGGTTCCCTGACGCATCATGAAGCACTGGCCGGCTCCCTTGCCGCCACTGACGAACAGGCTATTGCCCGCTGCTCCGAAGTCTGTAGACGACATCGCTTTGCCGCCACCGTTGACGGCGTCCGGCGCGAAGATCATGGACTTGACTTTGGCGGCCGCCTTCTTGACTAGTGGCGAATCGAACAGGACCTTGTGGGTAATCCAGTCGTTGTACTGCTGCAAGCCGCCATAGCGCAGAACGTACTCTTCCAGCCAGTCCGTCATCGGCCACCCGTTCGATCCCTGCGAAGCGATACCGACACACCAGGGGTAGCCGGTGCCGTCCGCGATGATCTTCGCCTGCAACGCCATCAACCCGGCATCGGTCTTAGGAACCGCGTAGCCGGCCGCCGCGAACGCTTTCGGGTTGTACCACACCAACGACTTGACGTTGATGTTGTACGGAAGACCATACGTCTTGCCGTTCACTTTGGCGATGTCCGGGATTCCCGCGGCTTCGTCGGAGGTGATCTGCTTAACGTCGACCAGATCATCAAGAGGCACCAGTCCCTGGCTGATCAGCGACTTGAGGACTCCCGGCTGCGGGAAGATCGCGATATCCGGCGCCTGACCACCCTTGACCTGAGTGATGATCGATGTCTGGAAGCTGTTACTGCCGTTGTATTTGACGGTAATGTTCTTGCCCTTTGCCCAGGCAGTCAGATCATTCTGAAACGCTGCGCCCTGCGCAGTGGTAAAGGCACCGGAGATCGTCACCGTGCCCGACGCTTTCGCACTACCGCTGGAGTTGCCTCCCCCGGAGGTGCAGCCCGTGACTGCCAGAGTTGCCCCCAGCAAGATCGCGGTAGCAATGCCAGTTTTCTTGCGAAGCCTCATCGCATCAACCTTCCTGTAGGGAAACCGATTTACAAAATCGTTTTTGTTCCTTTGAAGATAGCCCCCCGATGAACATTCGTCATAGGCTCAGTGAGTAACGAATTGGTAACGATGGAGGCGCTGTGGTGGGTGTTTAGGTCGCAGAAGTCGGCGTTGATTGCGCTTGCAGATCCGCGAACGGGAGCGGATCGGCCAGCCGGCCAACGAACTGACCATTCTGGTAACACTCGAAAGCCAGGAACTGCCACACACC
>JBDTAD010000174.1:0-4781 GCA_039924815.1 Lacisediminihabitans sp. | reverse complement strand
TAGCGTGGTGGCCGGACTGGTGCCGGCCAGCACGCCTTAATCTTTTCGTCGCAATTGGCGCACTTTTCAGTCAGTTAACAGATTTTCGCTGCTATATTTATTTCTGCAGTCTCTGCATAACTCGCGTCTCTGCACCCGCATACTTTACTGCGGATTCGAGCGACGAGGTCAGAAACTGTGAACACCACTGCGAACGCCGATGACGGATTGAGAGCGCGCAAGCGAGCGGCCACTCAGGCGTCGATCGAACGTGCCGCCATTTCTCTGGCGCTGGAGCATGGCTACGAGAAAACCACGGTTGACATGATCTGCGAGGCAGCGATGGTCTCCCAGCGCACCTTTTTCAACTACTTTGGCTCGAAAGAAGGAGTCATCCTCGGAGGCGGGCCACCCATGCCAACGGACGCCGAAGTCGATCAGTTCGTCAGCGGCACAGGACCGGACATACTGGTGGAGTTGGTCGAGACCATCACCTCCGCGCTAATTGACCATGAGCCAGACGCAGAACTATTGCGATCGCGCCGCTTACTCATCAGGCAGACCGGGGATCTCGCCACGAAAGAACTTGCCAGGATGAGCGAAGCGGAAGACCAGTTCGTGAACATGGTCATGGAGCGCTTTCACGCCCAGGGCCGCGATGAGTCGACAACTCCCGACCTTCAGGATGAAGCCAAGATGATCGTCTCGCTCGCAGTCGGAGTGATGCGCTACGCGATGCGCAAATGGTTCAGCGGCAACTTCGCTGGCACTCCGAAGGACGTACTCCGAAACTCAACCGAACTCATTCGCCGTGTGACTCGCACCAACCCTTCTGATCCTACGAAAGACGCTCAATGACCAACTCCACCACTGCCTCAGTCGAAACAGGCAATCCCAGCACCCGCAGTATTCTGCTGGTCTTCGCAGGACTCATGGTCACGATGCTGCTCGCATCCCTCGACCAAACCATTTTTGCCACGGCACTTCCGACCATCGTCGGCGAACTCCACGGTGTCAACGAGATGCTCTGGGTCATCACCGTGTACATCCTCGCGTCGACGATCATGCTGCCGATTTATGGCAAACTTGGCGACCTTATCGGCCGCAAAGGAATCTTCATCGGTGCAATCTCGGTGTTCATCATCGGATCAATCATCGGCGGCTGGGCGGGCGACATGACCTGGCTCATCATCGGCCGTGCTGTGCAGGGCCTAGGGGGCGGCGGGCTCATGGTCCTCTCGCAGGCGATCATCGCGGATGTCGTCCCCGCTCGCGAGCGCGGTAAATACATGGGGATCATGGGCGGTGTGTTCGCGCTCTCCTCCGTCGCCGGCCCACTGCTCGGCGGCTGGTTCACCGACGGCATCGGCTGGCGTTGGGGACTCTGGATGAACATTCCACTGGGAATCTTGGCCATCACATCCGCCGCATTCTTCCTGCGCCTACCCCAGACGCCCAAGCGCAAGACTCGACTCGACGGCTACGGCATGCTCCTCATGGCCCTCGCGTCGACCGGTCTCGTGCTCGTGAGCACGTGGGGCGGCACCAAGTACGACTGGGATTCACTCACCATCATCCTGCTGATTATCGGCACCGTTACCGCTGGCGTGCTCTTCGTGGTTCGCGAGCACTACGCCTCCGAGCCGATCATGCCGCTGCACCTGTTCAAGCAGCTGAACTTCAACCTCACGACAGGTGCCGGACTCATCACCGGAATCGCCATGTTCGGCACTCTGGCCTACCTGCCCACCTATCTGCAGATGGTCACCGGTGCCGACGCCACGCAGGCCGGATTCCTCATGATCCCGATGATGGCTGCACTGCTGGTCACCTCCATCGGATCGGGGCAGATCGTCAGCAAGACGGGCCGCTACAAGTGGGCCCCAATCCTGGGAAGTGTATTTGTTGCACTCGGCCTGGTGCTGCTGTCAACGATGACGGCGACAATGCCGGTCTGGTTGATTTGCGTGTATCTGGCCGTGATGGGTTTCGGGCTTGGTCTGAGTATGCAAATTCTCGTGCTGATCGTACAAAACACCTTTCCGATCTCGCAGGTGGGAGTAGCGACCGCATCAAACAACTACTTCCGCCAGATCGGTGCGTCACTCGGCTCCGCCGTCGTTGGCAGCCTCTTCGCTGCCCGCCTGACCAGCCTGCTGACGGATCGGATGCCCCCGGCAGCCAACGGAGCTGCGGGATCGATGAACGCCCTCACCCCGCAATCGGTCAAGGAGCTTCCCAAGGCTATCCGCGACATCATCATCGGTGCGTACAACGACTCACTGACGCCGGTCTTTTTGTACATGGTGCCGCTGGTGTTGGTGGCGCTGATCCTTCTCTGCTTCATCAGAGAAGTGCCGCTGGCGACCACGATCAAGCGGGATTCTCTTCCCGAGAGCCTTGATATTGATGGCGCGACTAACGTGCGTCTGGACACCTCAGATATCGAGGTGCAGTCGGCGAGCCCGGCTCTGCCGCACCGCTAAGAATGAACCGAGGCTCCGTGCGCCCCGGGGCGGGCATGTTACCCCGGGTTGCTTCGGCGCCCCGCCCAATCCTCGCCGCAAGTTACCGTGGAATGTGACCACAAGCAACAAGCAGCCCACCATCCAGAACCTGCTCAACGAGACGCGGCGATACCCGGCACCGGAAAATTTTGCGGCTCACGCCAATGTCGATCGAAGCTGGTGGGACACGGCAGCCGCGGACCCAATCACTTTCTGGGCCAAACAGGCCGAGCGGCTGGACTGGGTCGAACCCTGGCGAGAAGCGCACAGCTGGGAGCCAGCACGCGCCACCGATTCCGGTGAGCTCTCGATTCCTCGCGCCGAATGGTTCTCCGGGGGCAAGCTCAATGTCGCCGTGAACTGCGTCGACCGGCACGTCGCCGCCGGCAATGGCGACAAGATTGCTTTCCACTTCGAAGGCGAACCTGGCGATCGACGCTCTCTCAGCTACGCCGGTTTACAGCGTGAAGTTGCCCGAGCAGCAAACGCACTCACCGCACTCGGTATCGCACAGGGAGATCGCGTGGTCGTCTATCTCCCGGTCATCCTGGAGACCGTGATTGTTACGCTCGCTATCGCCCGCATCGGAGCGATCCACTCTCTTGTGTTCGGTGGCTTCTCGGCTGAGGCGCTGCGCTTTCGCATCGAAGACACCGGGGCGAAACTTCTCGTCACGAGCGACGGCCAATATCGTCGCGGTGTAGCTGTTCCCGTGAAAGAAGCGGCGGATGCTGCTGTGGCGGGCGTCGACAGCATCGAACACGTACTCGTCGTGCGACGAACCGGCGGTGCGACGCCAGACATCCCCTGGACCTCCGGCCGTGACCTGTGGTGGCACGACGTGGTCGACACCGCATCAGATGTTCACGAAGCGGAGTATTTCGACGCCGAAACACCGCTCTTCATCATGTACACCTCCGGCACCACCGGCACGCCAAAGGGTCTCGTACACACGAGCGGCGGCTATCTCACCCACACATCATGGACACACTGGGCAGTCTTCGACGCGAAAGACTCTGACGTGTACTGGTGCACAGCAGATCTCGCCTGGATCACCGCGCACAGCTACGTTCTGTACGGCCCGCTGTCAAACGGTGTGACGTCGGTGCTCTACGAGGGAACCCCAAACACCCCGCACAAGGCCAGACATTTCGAGATTATCCAGCGCTATGGCGTGACGACCTACTACACCGCGCCCACGCTCATCCGCACCCTCATGACGTGGTTTCCGAATGGTGTACCCGCCGAGTACGACCTCTCCAGCGTCAGACTCCTTGGGTCCGTTGGCGAGCCCATCAACCCAGAGGCCTGGGTGTGGTTTCACGAGAAAATTGGCGGTTCTCGCGCACCGATCGTGGATACCTGGTGGCAAACCGAAACAGGAGCCGCAGTAATGGCGCCGCTTCCTGGGCTGTCGACACTCAAGCCGGGCTCGTCTTTGCGTGCTCTGCCGGGTATGCGCACCCTCATTGTGGATGATTCCGGCACAGAGGTGCCACGAGGCTCAGGTGGCTATCTCGTGATCGCCGGCACCTATCCCGGCATGGCGCGCACGGTGTGGCAAAACCCCGCACGCTACCGAGACTCATACTGGGCACGATTTGCCGCACAGGGCTATTACTTCTCCGGCGATGGCGCCAAGTACGACGAAGACGGCGACATCTGGATGCTCGGCCGAGTCGACGACGTTATCAACGTGTCAGGGCACCGCTTGTCCACGATCGAGATCGAATCAGCCCTGCTTGAGCATCCTTCGGTGGGTGAAGCCGCTGCCGTGGGTGTCGCCGACGCCGCCACGGGGAGCGCCATTGCTGCCTTCGTTATCCCCGCGGACCAGCACGATCTGGGTGCGGGACCGTCGTTCGCTGCAGAGTTGCGAGCTCATGTCGCCCGCGTGATCGGCGCGATAGCGAAACCCCGTGACATTGTGATTGTGCCGGAGCTGCCGAAGACCAGGTCCGGAAAGATCATGCGAAGGCTGCTGGTCGACCTGGCCGAGGAAAGACAGCTCGGAGACACAACCTCCTTGCAGGACGAGACCGTTCCGGGCCAGATCGCAGCGATTTTAGTTGCCCAGTCGGCGGAATCGTCCAGAGTGCTCTGATACTCTCGGGGCTTCGCGGACAGGCCGCGAAAATACCCCACAACTGTGACCTTTAACTTTCGCCATCGTCTGGCATCCCACACGCGGATGCAGAATCGTCGCACCCCTCGACGAAGCTTGGCAATTCTGGCGGGGGCCGGAGTCATCATGCTCCTGACGCTGTTCAACATTGCTCCCCCAGCGCCGCCGAC
>JBDTAD010000173.1:0-4387 GCA_039924815.1 Lacisediminihabitans sp. | reverse complement strand
GCACCGTCGGCTCGTGTACGCCAAGGGCGCGACGCTGGTCATCCATTGGCTCAGTCTTCTGCCACTGGCTATCGTGCGTGCGCTCGGGCAACTCGTGGCAAAGCGACCCGGTGCTGTCGGTAGTGAGTTCCGCGCCGCGTTGGGCGTGGCGTTCGGCGCGAGCCACGTCGGAGTGGCCAGGCGTCAGTTCAAGCGTACCCGCGCGCTCAGCTGGAGTTCGCTAGCACCCCTGCGATTGCCGGGGCGCGACGTACGCGAACGCCGAGCACAGGCGCGCGAGGAACTGGCAGGAACCCAAAGCCGTGTCGTCGAGCGGGAATCGAGGGTCGGATTTATCGGGGGTGGCGGGCTGTGGGTGCTCGCGGTTGCGGTCATCCTGGGCCTTTCTGCGTACGGTGCGCTGCTCGACAACGTAGCCGTCACCGGGAGTGGACTGTTGCCGCTCAAGCTGCAGCCGGCTGAGCTATGGCAGAACGTGGGATACGGCTGGCGCAACATCGGGCTCGGAGTCCTGGGGGCTGCAGATCCCTTCGCCTACGTGCTCGCCGTGCTGGGGTCCATCACTTTCTGGGCGCCATCGTTCAGCATCGTGCTCGTCTACGTTCTCGCCCTGCCGATCGCAGCGCTCGGCGCCTGGTTCTGCGCGAGGCGCATTACCCGTCGCCGCTGGCTCCCCGCTATCGCCGCCCTGCTCTGGATGCTCGCGCCACCGTTGCTTGGCTCCCTCGCCACCGGGCACTTGGGTGCGATTCTCGCCCATCTGCTCTTGCCGTGGCTCTTCCTCTGCGCGCTGAACGCTGCCCGATCGTGGGCTGCTGGGGCAGGGGCCGCACTGCTGTTCGCCGTCGTGAGCGCATCGGCACCGTCTTTGGTTCCCGCCCTGTTGCTGGCGTGGATCGCGTGGATGATCGCCAGGCCCAAGAGCCTGCATCGCCTTATCGGCATCCCCATTCCCGCAGCGGCATTGTTCGCTCCGCTGGTATTCCAACAGCTGGCTCGTGGAAATGTCGTGGGGCTCTTGGCCGACCCGGGAGTACCCGCGGGCGGCGGAAGCCTGTCCAGCTGGCATCTCGCTCTCGCTACGCCGATGAACGGACTGGACGGCTGGCAACACGTCTTCGACTCCGTCTCGCTCGGGGGAGTGACCGCGCCGCTCCTTGTGGCCGTTCTCCTTGCTCCTCTGGGCGTCCTCGCGTTGCTGGCGTTGTTCGTGCCGGGTTCCAGGCGGGCGATCCCCGCGATGCTCGTCGCGCTGCTCGGTTACGTGACGGCGGTTGCGGCCGTGCACATCGCGGTCGCCCAAGTGGGATCGGTGGCGGTGCCGGTGTGGTCTGGCGCTGCGCTGAGTCTCTTCTGGCTCGGACTCGTCGGCGCATCCATGGTTGCTTTGGATGCCCTTGGCGTGCTGGCACCTCCGTTCGCCATCCTCGCGAGTCTTGCCGTGGGTGCGCTCGCCGTCCCTCTGCTGAGTGTCGCGTACCTCGGAATCCTGCTGGTGCATTCGAGCGATGACCGGCTACTGCCCGCGTATGTCACGGTCGAAGCGGCGGCGCATCCCCGGGTGGGAACGCTCGTTGTCACTCCACATTCCAGCGATGGCATCACGGTCGCCATCCAGCGGGGACGAGGCACAACCCTCGACGATCAGTCGACACTCGATTCGACGAAGACAACCCTTGACGCCAGAGATACCCAGGTGGCTAAGCTTGCCGGCAACCTGGCTTCCCGCAGCGGTTACAACGCGTCGAAGGATCTCAGCCAACTGGGCGTCAACTTCGTCCTGCTCACCGCGCCGAACGGCGACGACGCGGTGCACGAGCGCATCTCGCAGGCACTCGATAGCAACGAGCTGTTGGTGCCGGTGGGTAAGACGGAGAGCGGCCAGCTATGGCGCACTGCCGCTACGGGCGACAAGGCCGCTGCGCACCCGGGCAACACGGACACCCCGCTCGGCCTGGGCATCCTGATCGGACAGGGTGTGATTTTCGGTGCGACGCTACTGCTCGGGATCCCTACCGCCAGGCGCCGTCGTCGGCAAAGAACAGGCGATCCGCTGGCCGAACCGGCAACCACGTTCGATGAGGATGACGATGTCTGATCTCGACAACCCAGAGCTGGAAAACGATAGCGTGGAGCCTGAGGCCCCCACACCCCGTCGCAACGCCCGCGGCGCCGTTCTCGTCGGTGCACGCATCGTCACCGGCGCCATCGGAATCGCGGTGGCCGTTGCCACGGTTGGTGCCGCGGCTTGGCTTCCACTTCCCACACTGTCTAGATCCTCGTCGTCGACCACGGTGACGCCCGTTCCCACCGACCAGCAGCGGGTGTGTGCGGGCCCCGTGCTTCGCCTCGGCAGCGACACGGGAGAGGGCGCGACCACGGCATCCTCGATCGGCTCTCCTCACACGGTGTCTGCAGCGAGCGAGGGCAAGATCGCCGAGTCCAGCTTGCAGAGCACGGACAGCGCGACCGGGTTGACGCCGGTGAAGTTCACTCTTCCGCCGGCAGGATCAGCTTCGTCGAGAGCGCCACTGCTCGCCGGCAGTCAGACCCAGACCGTCGACCACGGTGACTTGTCCGGCGTGACGGCAGCTGAGTGTCGCGAGGCCAGCGGGGACACGTGGTTGGTGGGTGGTGCGACCACGACCGGCCGAACAACGCTCGTGACCATCAGTAACCCCGGCGAAGTTATCGCGACAGTCGACCTCACCGTCTACACCGAGAACGGTGAGATCACCGCCGCGGGCACCGATGGCGTCGTAGTGCCGCCGGGTGGCCAGCGCATCCTGTCTCTGGCCGGTTTCGCTCCGGGCGCCGCGTCGCCAGTGGTGCGGGTGCAGAGCCGCGGGAGTCAGGTGGTGGCACAGCTGCAGCAGTCAGTCGTGCGCACCCTGGAACCGGGCGGCGTAGAGATTGTGGGCCCAGCCGCCGATCCGGCCAAGCTTGTCGTGATACCCGGCCTCGTACTCTCCGACCCGGAGACGATTGCCGAGCACGCGAGCAGCCCCGGTTACGATGACCTCGTTTCCGTGCTGCGTTTTCTCGTTCCGGGTAAGAAAGCGGCACACGCACAGATCACCATCACCGCGGAGAGTGGTACGGCCAAACCTGTCGTCGTGAACACCACTCTGGATCCCGGCAAGGTCACCGAGACGGCGTTCGGAGAATTCCCCCAGGGTTCGTACACGGTGACCGTGCGCGCGGATGTTCCGATCCTCGCGGCGGCTCGTGCCTCGGTCTACACCGTAGACAGCAGCGCGCCGGATGGTGTGGCTTCCGTTGATTTTGCTTGGTTCGCCTCGGCGCAGACGATGAGTAAAAGTGCGCTTGTTGCCGTGGGCAATGGGCCAACACCGCAGCTTCATCTGGCAAATCTCACTGGTCAGGCGGCAACGGTCAGCGTGACGCAGGGTGCCCTCTCGCCCGGCTCGTCGCACTCTGCGCCGCAGACCGTGACCATCCCCGCGGAAGGCGCAGTCGTGCTACCGGCGCAGAAGCTGAGCAGCTATGCCGTCAGCGGGTTCCAGTCGTTGGCGATCTCTGTAAGTTATGACGGTGCCGGCGCTCTCGCCAGTTACACAGTGAGCCCGGCGGGTCCGGCATCGCAGCCGATCAAGGTCTACCGGCGTTAGAAATGCCGGAAACGCTCCGGGGCCAGATCCCACGGATCTTTACCGAGTAATTCGGCGACTGCGCGGAATACGCAACTCTCGATCATCATGCGGCGGTGCAGGTCGTCGTGGTGATGCAGACGGGCGAGGCGTTCGATCGGGAGGCGATACAGGATGATCCTGCGCTGCGGAATGACCACGAGCCACCGGTCCACCCGGCTGGCCGCATCAACCAGGGAGGGCAGGCCAGCGACCTCGAAGCTGACGTTGGCCAGCTCATCCGGCCACATGTCTTTCAAGTATTCGGCGGTTGAGGCAACCGTCATATCGAAGATGTCTGCCCTCGTCTGCAGAAGCGGAAGCTGCGGCCCAGTGACCGCCGAACGGATGCCCCTGCCGTGGCGGTCCCGCCAGCCCGCGCGCACGGAGCGGCGGGTACCGCGGGAGGAACGAGCCATCCCTCAATTCTACGCGGCGACGCTGGGCAGCGAGCCTCGGCACCGGCGAGGCACATCGGATCGGCCGTGAGCGCATTTAGAGTGGGAACAAATGGAGTCCCGACCGTGTAGCAAAGTCGCCTGCCACTCAGAGGCGGTGTCGACGCTCACCTACGTCTACGCGGATTCCATGGCGGTGCTCGGCCCGCTCAGTCAGAGCTCCGAGCCGCACAGCTATGATCTGTGCGCGAAGCATGCCGAGCGGATGTCCGTGCCCCAAGGCTGGCAGGTTGTTCGCCACGTCATGCTGGGCGAGATAGATTTTGGTGCATGACTCCT
>JBDTAD010000172.1:0-2886 GCA_039924815.1 Lacisediminihabitans sp. | reverse complement strand
GACGTTCTCATCACGAGCAAGTTCAGCCCGCAGCGTTTCGTTCAGCGCCTGCCGGTAGGTAATGATGCGGGGTTCCGCGCTCATGACTGCATCACTGGTTCTCCTGGTAGTGCGCGCGGGGCATTCGCCACGGGCGTCGCGTAAACGTAATCGAAGAGGTGGTCAACTGTGGGGGTCGGGCTTGCGTCGGCGAAGTTCACGGCATCCGTCACGGTCTTGTCGGCGGCGACATGGATTTCTTCTGCCTCAGCCTCAGTAAAGACCTTGCTCGCCACGAGCTTCTGGCGGAAGGCGGGGATCGGGTCGTTGCCCTGCGCCTCGGCCGTGTCTTCTTTGGAGCGGTAGCGCGCCGGATCGACGACCGAGTGGCCACGCAGACGAAAGCTAGTGGCTTCAAGCAGCATGGGCTGGCGCTCTTCCCTCGCGCGCTTCAACGCCCGCAACGCGCCGTCGCGAACTGCGATCGGGTCATCGCCGTCTACGCGTTCACCGGGGATCCGGTACGCACTCCCCCGCTTGTACAGGTCTGGCTCGGCTGAAGCTGCCTCGACCGTCGTGCCCATACCGAGCCTGTTGTTGACGATCACATAGACGATGGGCAGATTCCAGACTCCTGCGATGTTCAGCGACTCATGGAACGCGCCGATGTTGGTCGTGCCATCGCCAAGGATGCACATCACCGCCTCGGCGTCTGGCCCTGCCTCGCTGCGGTACTGAATCGCAAAGGCCGCACCGGTGGCCGGCGGAATCTGGCCGCCAACGATGCCGTAGCCGCCCATCATCCGCAACTTCATGTCGAACATGTGCATGGATCCACCACGACCCCCGACGACGCCATCTTCTTTGCCGAAGAGCTCGGCCATTACTCGGCCCGGCTCCATCCCGCGCAAAATCGCATAGCCATGATCACGATAGGTCGTGTAGAGATAGTCGTTTGGCTGCAGCGCAGCCATCAGTCCAACGACCGTAGCCTCTTCACCCAGGTTCAGATGGCAGTAGCCGCCGATCTTCGCTCGGGCGTACATCTCGCTTGCGCGCAACTCGAACTCACGCACCAGAGACATCTGCTCGTAATAGCCGCGCAGTACTTCCGGTGAATCCGCTCCAGGGTTGGAGCTTTTCTTACGCCGGGGTTGCGCGTGTTGTGTGGGACGGGTTATGTCCGCCATGACGGGCCTCACTTTCGACAGACCGTAGGTGTCCAGCCTATTCCTCAGTGGGCACCCCTTGCGCGCGTTGACAGTCCGCGACTACTGGCGGACGATGGTGGGGACGAGTGACCCGAGGCGACGATCGCCCGGGCTGGCCAATGGAGGTCGAACATGACGAACAGTTTCGGTGCGCAAAGCGTTCTCACGGTGGGCGAGAAGAACTATGAAATTTTCCGACTGGATGCGGTAGCCGGCTCCGCTCGACTGCCGTACAGCCTCAAAGTGCTCCTCGAGAATCTAGTTCGAAACGAGGATGGCACCCTGGTCACAGCGGATCAGGTGCGCGCGATCGCCGAGTGGGATCCGGCAGCGGAGCACGGAGCTGAAATCCAGTACACCCCGGCCCGTGTGCTGCTGCAGGACTTCACCGGAGTGCCCTGCGTGGTCGATCTGGTCGCGATGCGCGACGCGATGGCCGCGTTTGACGGCGACCCGCAGAAAATCAACCCGCTCATCCCTTCAGAACTCGTCATTGACCACTCAGTCATCGCGGATGCGTTCGGCAGCCCCGGCGCTTTCCGTACCAACGCAGACCTAGAATTTCAGCGCAATCAAGAGCGCTATCAGCTGTTACGTTGGGCCCAGCAAGCCTTCGACGACTTCCTCGTCGTGCCACCGGACACCGGCATCTGCCACCAGGTCAACCTGGAATATCTTTCTCGCGTCGTGTTCACTCGCGAGCGCAAGTCCAGCGACGGATCGCAGGTAACACAGGCATATTGCGACACACTCGTCGGCACGGACTCTCACACGCCCATGGTCAACGGACTCGGAGTGCTCGGCTGGGGGGTCGGTGGCATCGAAGCCGAGGCAGCAATGCTCGGCCAACCGATGAGCATGTTGGTTCCACCCGTGCTCGGCGTCAAGCTCTCCGGAAAGCTGCCGGAGGGAGCAACCGCCACCGATCTTGTGCTCACCGTTGCACAGGAGCTGCGAAAGGTGGGCGTCGTCGGAAAGTTTGTGGAGTTTTACGGACCTGGCGTAGCAAACATCCCGCTCGCCAACCGGGCAACTCTCGGCAACATGAGCCCGGAGTATGGCTCCACGTGTGCAATCTTCCCCATCGACGACGAGACACTGAGCTACCTGCGCCTCACCGGACGTCCGGAGCAGCAGGTACGACTCGTCGAGGCCTACGCGAAGGAGCAGGGGCTCTGGCACGACCCGGAGAACGAGGCCGAGTACTCAGAGACTCTCGAGCTCGATCTGGCAACGATCGAACCGTCCATCGCTGGCCCCAAGCGGCCGCAGGACCGCATCCCGCTTCGCAAAGCACGCAAAGTGATCAGCGCGATCCTTACTGAAGGTTCACAAGCACCGGAAGAACTCGTCGGTCTCGACGAGGCGTCGTCCGAATCCTTCCCGGCCAGCGACCCGATCGCCTACGGCAGGGTGGGCCAAAGCGAGGCCCCAATCGACCGCTCGGGCAAACAGGAAGAGGTTCCCTGGCTCTCCGACCCCGCGTCCGTGACACTGTCGGACGGCAGGACCACGAGCGTGGACAACGGACACGTGGTTATCGCCGCAATCACCTCGTGCACGAACACCTCAAACCCCGAGGTCATGATCGGCGCTGGCCTCATGGCCAAGCGCGCGGTAGAACTCGGCCTCAGCTCCAAGCCATGGGTGAAGACATCGCTCGCCCCCGGCTCTCGTGTCGTCACCGACTATTACG
>JBDTAD010000171.1:0-5106 GCA_039924815.1 Lacisediminihabitans sp. | reverse complement strand
GCAGCGACACCTTCCTCGCGAAGAAATGATTGCGGCCGGATGGATCACTGAGGACGGCTCCGTGAACGAAATCTTCAAGTCTCCGGAGCAGGGAGCCGCGACCTCGGTGTGGGCCGCCACTTCGCCGCTTCTGGACGGGATGGGTGGTGTGTATTGCGAGGACTGCGACATTGCGGAGCCTACGGTCATGGGCAGCCCGACGGCGCGCATACGCGGTGTTGACGCGCACGCGATTGATCCCGATGATGCAGCACGGCTGTGGGCTTACTCTGCACAGTTGGCCGGGGTGGATGCCTTCGCCGGTTCATAAGACTCGAGGCGCATCACCCGGCCCAGAAGGTCAGTTCAGAAGGTCAGTTCAGAAGGCCGGTTCAGAAAGGCGGTGGAGACTCGTCACTGCTGCACGGTGCTGGTTGAGACACGAATCGTGGCCCCGGCGGCGAAGTGCCGCTAGTGTCGCTTGCGGTGGTGTCGCTCGCAGTGACGACGTTGCCCACTGGGCTGGTCCATTCGAGCACTCCCGGTGAGGTCTGCCTCACTGTCCAGCCACCGTGATGTTTGATCGTGTGATGCCCTCGACAGAGGTGCGCGAGGTTGTCTGGCGTGGTTTTTCCGCCTTCTTCCCAAGCGAAAGTGTGGTCTATGTCGCACCATCGGGCATCGCGGTTGCAGGTGGGGAACTGGCAGTGACGGTCCCGCGCTGCGAGGTATCGCCGCAGGCTTGCGGTCGGCCGATAGGTGTCAGCGGCAATGACCATTCCGGTCACCGGGTGGGTGAGCACCCGCACAAGCTCCGGCGTCATGGCCGCGAGCTGACAGGCCGTGCCGAGATCGATGGGGCCACGTCCGGCGAGCGTCGCTGATTCCTCGCCCTGGCCGAGGAGGGTGAGTGCGGGGATGACGATCGACACCTCACCCCGGATGCCTTCGGCGGCCGTGTGCGGTGCGCTCTCGCCGCTGGCGGGTTCGCCTGTGAGCAGGAGGTCAGTCGCAAGATCGGAGCGAAGCTGATCGCGCGTGCGCGGGTCACCGGTTGCCGCCACAGCCTTCGCCTGTCTGGTGAGGCGATCGAAGATGGCGGCCGCGAAAGGCGTAGGCAGCAGGTGGAGCAGTTCGGACATCCCGTTGTCGAGATCGCGGATCGAGAAGCTTCGGTCTTCACGCGCCCGCGCGTGCCGCTCCTCGTAGGTTTCTGCCCGAAAGCGGTCTGCTGCGATCTTCGCAGTGACGGCGAGTTTGCCCGGCGTTGTGGTGTCGGCCCTATCGAGCGTGATCCGCTGATATTCGGCCAGCGCATCGCTTTCGATCCCGACCGCGTGTTCGAGGATGACGCGAGCATGCCCGAACGAAATTCGGCCGCATCCGAGCGCTTCGAGCACGCCAGGAAGATCGCGCACGAGCGCTGTCGCTCGACCCATCATGGACTGCACGGTTCGATCTGCCTGTCGCGTAGCCACGGCGATCTCGGCGGCCATAGAGCGCCACCTGATCTCGCGCGACTCGCTGTTGCCGAGGGCCGCGTGACTCGGATGTGCGCTGCTCGCCGATTCGAGGGCTATGGCCTCCAGCCGGGCGAGGCACTGCTGCTCGCGAGCCTCGGCGGTGGCTTTGACTGCGCGTGCCTCAAGCAATGCGTCGAGGCATTCCTGCGCCTCGTCATACACCCCATGCTCGGCCACCCACTGTTCGACCGCCCACGTCTCCACCATCGCGTCGAATTCGTGGTCAAAGGCGAATTCGTGGTCAAAGGCGAAGTCACAATCTTCCAGGCGGACATCGTCGCGCGTTGTCGCTCTCGCGGCGGCTTCGATGCTTTCCATAGCTTCACTCAATACCCAACCACCGACATTCGCGTCTTCACGCACGGGTCGTTGACAGTGCCTACGAGAGTCCGCGCCTTTACTCATGCTGGGAACGCTTAAATGCGGTTGCAAGCGGCAAACAGATGGTGCCGTGCTCACCATTTATGACTATCGTGCCCGCCACCGCCGCGACGCTACTGACCGCTGTTGCGCGACGGGAAAGAGCCCCGAGGACGAGGACGTTTGCAACTAAAGGATGCCGCTTGTGCCCAGCAAGGCGCCAATCGTGAAGGTTGCAATCAGGGCGAGCGCACCGCCAATAACGACCCGCACCGTCGCTTTCCACCGTGAACTGCCGCCGATATAGGCCGCTATCCATCCCGTTATTGCAAGCGCGACGAGCACAACGACAAACGTCACGGGTACGCGCGAGGTCGCGGGCAAAAGTAGCATCGGAATCATCGGCAACACCCCGCCGATGATGAACGCAACAGCCGAAGCGAACGCGGCGTGCCACGGACTTACCACATCGTTCTGATCGATGCCGAGCTCCGCTGACAGATGTGCAGCAAGCGCGTCGTGCTCCGTGAGCTCCTTCGCAACCTGCAAAGCAGTTTCGGGCCGAAGCCCCTTTGCCTCATAGAGACCGGTTAGCTCCAGCAACTCCTCTTCCGGCATCTCTTCGAGTTCGCGCCGCTCCTTCGCGATCAGCGCGTGCTCACTGTCCCGTTGGCTACTGACCGAAACGTATTCGCCCAGCGCCATCGAGATCGCGCCACCCACAAGGGCTGCAACGCCGGCCGTGACGATGGGTGCGATCGACGAAATGGCGCCGGCAACACCCACGGCAACGGCAGCGACGGACACGATGCCATCATTCGCACCAAGGACTCCCGCTCGCAGCCAATTGAGACGCTGAGCTAAGCCCTCACGGTGGGGCTCTTCCGAATGCGCTCCAGCAACGGAGTTGGGTTCTGTCGAAGAATCACTCATGTGCCAAGCACAGCACTAGATACGGGATGCCACCAGTAAGGGTAGGCACGCCATAAAACCGAACCGCGGACACCAGGCTGCGTCCAGATCCGCGGGCCCGCTAAGTTTCGACCACTGTTCTAGCGGCCGCCACTTCGTCTTGTTCGCGCACACCGTGCCTCCATCGCCCGCTTGCAACATAGACGATGACCACATTGAGCACAGCAACGGTCGGAACGGCGAAGAGTGCCCCGGGGATACCGGCGATATACGTGCCCGCGGCGACAGAGAAAACGACCGCGAGTGGATGCACCCTGACGGCACTGCCCATCACAAGAGGCTGCACAATGTGTGCCTCCAAGAGGTGCACAAGCAGCACCCCGGCGAGCATTATTAGGGCCTGGATCGGGCCAACGTACACAAGGGCCACGACAACGGCGAAAACTCCGGTGATGATGGCACCCACCACGGGGATAAATGAGCCGAGGAAAACGATGACCGCGAGTGGGATGACCAGAGGCAGACCGAGAAAGAAGGCGAAGAGTCCGATCCCCACAGCATCTCCGGCAGCGACGACGATCTGCACGCGCACAAATGTCGTCAACGTGAGCCATCCGGATTGGCCAGCGCCATCAACCGCAGCACGAGCGCGGCGGGGAAATATCCGCACGACCCATGCCCAAACACCTCTGCCATCGATGAGCATAAAGACTGTCGCAAAGGCCGCGAGCAATCCACCGGTCAGGAGGTGACCCGCAGTGGACCCGAGCGTCACCGCTCCACTGAGAATCGTCGAACTGTTATTCTGTATGAACGCTCCTGCCTGCCCGATATAGCCGTCAATCTGCGACTCATCAATTTGCAGCGGCGAGGTGAGGAGAAGCGACTTGAAATCCGCGTAACGCTGCACGGACTCCTTCTCTAACCGGGGGAGTCCGGCGCGCACTTCCAGAGTGACGAGCACTATGAGACCCCCGACTATCACGATCAAGAGCACAAGGGCCGTGACGATAGCGAGCCATCTCGGCCAATGATGCTTCCGCAGAAAATTCACGAACGGTGTGAGGAGCGCGCTGATCAAGAGGGCTATAAGGAAGGGAATAACGATTTCCTTGAGTGTCGCTATGAGCCAGAAAAGAACCGCGAAAGCAGCTGCGATGACCAGCACCCGCCACGCCCACTGGCTAGCAATCTGCACACCGGCCGGTATCGACGGTTCAGCTTCGGCAGCATCCGCCGATGGACGCGACAGGAGAGTCGACTTCGCGTTACGAAACCTCATCTGTTTAGTGTGCACCCGCGGACGGACCGTACGCTGCGCGCACGTGTTTCAGTCGAGGATGCAGCATGAGCGTCCCGAATGGCTGACTGAGTCCTCCAATGCGAGACACCTAGAGTGAGGTAATGAAATTTCGCTATCTCGGCAACTCCGGCCTCAAAATCTCCGAAATCACCTACGGCAACTGGTTGACCCACGGCTCACAAGTCGAGAACGACATTGCGACCCAGTGCGTCAAGGCGGCGATCGAGAACGGCATCACCACCTTCGACACTGCGGACGTCTATGCGAATACTGCGGCCGAGACAGTCCTTGGTGAGGCTCTCAAGGGCGAACGTCGACAGTCACTCGAAATTTTCACGAAGGTTTTCTTCCCGACCGGGCCGAAGGGACACAACGACATTGGGTTGTCGCGCAAGCACATCCTCGAGTCCATTGACGGATCCTTGGGCCGCCTCCAAACCGACTATGTCGATCTCTATCAGGCGCACCGTTTCGATTACGAGACGCCTCTCGAAGAGACTTTTCAGGCTTTCGCCGATGTCGTTCGCGCGGGCAAGGCGCTGTACATCGGCGTTAGTGAGTGGACGGCCGACCAGCTTAGGGCGGGTGCCGCGCTGGCGAAGGAGCTGAACATCCAGCTCATCTCCAACCAGCCGCAGTACTCGGCGCTGTATCGGGTCATCGAGGCAGAGGTTGTGCCAACGTCCAAAGAGCTGGGCATTTCACAAATCGTCTGGTCTCCTGTCGCGCAGGGCGTGCTCACCGGCAAGTACAAGCCCGGGGCGGCTCTGCCCGAGGGTTCGCGCGCCACCGACGACAAGGGTGGTGCGAACATGATTTCTCGCTGGATGCAGGATGACATCCTGACCCGCGTGCAGGGCCTCACCCCAATTGCCGCGGAGCTGGATCTCACCCCTGCGCAGCTCGCCGTTGCCTGGGTTCTCCAGAATGAGAATGTCGCGTCGGCCATTATTGGAGCTTCACGGCCCGAGCAGGTCAAAGAGAACGTCGTCGCCTCCGACGTGAAAATCCCGGCTGGACTCATGAAAC
>JBDTAD010000170.1:0-5690 GCA_039924815.1 Lacisediminihabitans sp. | reverse complement strand
GGTGCGGCCGTGGACGTCTGGTGTTCCGTCGGATGCACGCTCACGGCCTCGCCGTGGTAGTAGTTCACGCCGAGAACGTCGATGGGCGCGGAGATGGTCTCGAGGTCGCCGGGCAGGATGTACTTCTCGAAGCCAAACTGTGCGACATCCTCCAGCAGGTCCTCTGGATAGGAGCCGCGGAAGATTGGGTCAGTAAAAACTCGATTGAACTGCCCATCGATGCGTCGGGCGGCGTCGAGGTCGCCAGCATCCGTCGGGTCGACCGGGTCTGCGACGGTGAGGTTCAGCGTGATTCCGAGTTCGAGGAAAGCATCCCTTGAACGGAGTTCAGTGATGACCCTTCCGTGCGCCAGGAGAAGGTGGTGTGCTGCGGCGAGGCCCGCGGTGGTGTCCTGCCTACCGGGCGCATGCTCGCCGCCAATGTAGCTGAGAAAGGAGGAACACCACGGTTCGTTGAGTGTGGTCCAGGCATTTACCCGATCGCCAAGGCGGTCGTGCACAGCGAGGGCATAGTCAACAAAACGATCGACGGTGTCGCGATTGGCCCATCCGCCCTTCTCTTCGAGCGTCTGGGGGAGGTCCCAGTGATAGAGGGTGAGCCACGGCTTAAGGTTCTTTGAGAGCAGTTCGTCGACAAGCCTCGAGTAGAAATCGAGACCCTTCTCATTGGTCGGGCCGCCATCCGGGCGCACTCTGGACCAGGATGTCGAAAAGCGGTACGTCTGGATCCCCATGTTCGACATGAGCTCGACGTCGTCTGCGTAGCGGTGGTAATGGTCGCAGGCCACGTCGCCGTTGTCGCCGCGAACGACTGCGCCGGGGAGTCGGCAGAAAGCATCCCAGATGGAATCGGTGCGGCCATCCTCGTGGGCTGCGCCCTCAATTTGGTACGCGGCGGTGGCGACCCCGAACAAGAAGTCTTGGGGAAAGCTGCGCTCGGAGGCGGCCGTACGAGTGGGGGCGACGCCGTCTCCCGTCGTGACTGAAGTCAACCTTTCACAGCTCCTTGCATAATTCCGGCCACCAGCTGTCTACCGGCGACGATGAACAAGAAGACTAACGGCAGAGTGGCAAGGAGCGCTCCCGCGAGCACTACTGAGTAGTCGATGAAGTAGCTTCCTTGCAGAGTAGCCAGCGATACCGGCAGGGTCGGATTGTCGGAGTTCAACACGATAAACGGCCAGAAGAAGTTGGTCCAGGTGGTGATAAAAGTGAAGAGGGCGAGCATAGCCGCGGCTGGCCTGGTCGTGGGCAGGGCGATGTACCAGAACGTCTGAAACATGTTGGTGCCGTCGATCCGGCCAGCCTCGATCAACTCGTCTGGCAACGCTTGCCCAATGTACTGAGTCATCCAGAACACGCCGAAGGCAGAGACCAGCGCTGGCACGATCACAGCCCCCAACGTTCCCGTCCAGCCGAAGTCAGACATGGCGATGAACAGGGGCACCACACCGAGTTGCGTTGGTACAGCGGTCGTCGCGATGACGAAGACGAGTAGGCCCTTCTTCGCTCTGAAGCGGAGCTTGGCGAAGGCGTAGCCGGCCAGCGTTGAGAAAAAGACTGTGGAAGCGGCGACAACGGTCGAGACGATGATGCTGTTTAGGATCGACTTCCAGAAGTTGATGCTGTCATTGTCGATGACTTTTGCGGCATTGCTGAGGAAGTTGCCCCCGGGCCACCAGGACTTGTTCGGGTCGTTGAGCGTAGAAGAGTCGCCACTGCCGATCAATAGCGACCAATAGATCGGAAACACTGATCCAAGCAAAACGACGGCGAGAAAGACGTAAACCCAGGGGTTGGGGCGCCCAACCGCACTGAGCCTGCGCCGACGTTTGTGTTGTGTTGGGGCTGGACGATTGGTGCTGGGTGCTGCCGCCGTAGCGGGAAGTGTTGTGGCCATTATTTGCGACCTTCGTTCGTAGCGATGAGTCTGGTGACTCCGAGGTTGATCAGTCCGATCAGCACGATGACGACGAAGAGCAACCAGGCGACCGCGGATGCGCGGCCGAAGTTTAGATTTCCCCAACCGAGGTTGTAGAGATACAGGGTCAGCGTCATCCACTGACTGTCTGGGCCCCCTCGGCCGGCCTGATCGAACAGTCGCGGCTCGTCAAAGATCTGCAGGCCGCCGATCGTCGCGGTGATAATCACAAAGATCAGGGTGGGCCGCAGTTGCGGGATGGTGATCGAGAAGAATCGACGCACCGCACCGGCACCATCGATGGTCGCTGCTTCGTAGAAATCGTGGGGGATCGCTTGCATGCCGGCGAGCAGGATGAGCGTGTTGTAGCCGGTCCATCTGAAGTTGACCATGGTCGCGATGGCGAGCTGGCTGGCCAGCGGGTCTGAGTGCCATTGAATCGCCGGAATTCCGAGGTGTGCGATGAGGGTATTGATCAGGCCGTAGCGGTCGCCATACATCGAGCCGAAGATCAGGGCCACTGCCACTGGCATGACGATGTAAGGCAGCAGCACGCCCATGCGCCAGAATCATGCACCGCGCAAATTGGTGTCGAGCACCGCAGCGATGATGATGGCGAAGGCGATCTGAGGAACAGACGAGAGCAAGAAGATGCTGATCGTGTTTCTCAGCGCGATCCAGAACGGCTCTTGGCCGAGGATGAAGATGAAGTTATCGAGCCCGACGAATTTGCCCGCGCCGCCGATGAGATCCCAGTTGTGCAGAGAAACCCAGCCCGTGTAAAGAAGCGGGAAGATGCCGACCACCGTGAAGAGGATGAAGAACGGCGAGATATAGAGGTAGGGCGAGAACTTGATGTCCCAACGTCCAAGCTTCTGACTGAACGCGATCCGACGCGGACTGCGTTCCTTCGCCTTGGCTGTGGAGGTTGTCATGCGCTGTTCCTTGGGTGCAGAGATGGGGGTGCTGGTGGAAGGGTGAAGGGCCGGTTCGCTCTTGAAAGAGCGAACGGGCCCCTGTGTGATTCTGGTTAGCCGAGCGCCTTGATGGCCGTCACTGTCTGTGCCCACGAGTCATCGATCGACTGCTTGCCGGTCTCGACTCTGGTCAGGCCATCCTGAACAGCGGTCATGATGCTGCCGTACTTGGCACCCTTGAACGGGGTGACGGTGACGGCCTTGGCGCGATCGATAAAGATCTTGCCAATCGGAGCGTTGTTGAAGAACTCGTTCACTGCACCCGTGAGTGACGTATCGGTGTAGGTTGCGGTCTGGCTCGGGAAGTTACCCGCAGTTTTGAACGCCGCGATCTGCTGAGCCGGAGAGGTCAGCCAATCGGTAAACGCCTTCGCCTCAGCGGTGTGCTTGCCTGGGTCGGAACGATGAGGTAAAAACCACCCCAGTTGCCACCGCCGTTCGGGAACACACTGGCGATCTTCCAGTCCTTTACGGCGGGGGTGTTGCCCTGGATGACTCCGAGCATCCATGCCGGGCAGAACATCGTCGCGTATGCGCCGCTTGCCTGGCCCGTTGTCCAGTCCGGGGTCCACTCGGTGAGGTGCGCTGACAGCGTCTTGCTGGACTTGAGCACCGAGGTGAAGGCTGCCTTCACGTCAGGGTTCGTGTCAGCGATGACGGTGCCATCGTTCTTCTCGAAGAAGTTCTTGTACTGATTGGCGAGGCCCTGGAAAGTTGCTCCAGCGGAGTCGAACCACGCAGAACCGGTCTTCGCTGCAGCGAACCGCTCGCCGACGGAGTAGTACTTGTCCCAGTCGCCCTTGAGGAGTGCCGCAACCTGATCGGGCTCGGTTGGCAACCCTGCCTTAGCGAACAGGTCTGACCGGTAGCAGATGGCCTCTGGACCGATATCGGTTCCCAGCCCAATCTGCTTGCCGTCGATGGTGCCGCCAGCTGTCTTCCAGTCCGCATAGCGACCCTTGTTGTCAGCGCTGGTGAGGTCGACGAACTTGTTTGCGTACTGCTTGACCTTCGGCATCCAGTCGCCGTCAACAGCCTCGACATCGGAGAGGCCGGAGCCTGCGGCGAGCTTGGTGAAGAGGTTGGTCTGTGCTGCGTCAGACGTCGCCGCCTTCTTCTGCTTGATGGTGATGTTTGGGTGAAGCTTGGTGTAGCCGTCGAGCATCTCCTGCGTGTAGCCGAAGTTGTTAAACGTGGCGACGGTCAGTGTGATGGGCTTGTTCGAGTCGGCCTTGGTGGAAGATCCGCTGCCCGTTGAACAGCCAGTGGCGATCAATGCGATTGCCGAAGCGATGGCGATGCCGGCTCCGACAGTGGTGCGTCGTGAAAAACTCACGGTCACTCCTTTGTGTGCGTGGATGGAGGAAGGAAATTGAGAGCGCTCCCATGCTTTATGGACACGGGAACTGCCGGAACTCCGCAAATTCCCAGCAAACCCGGGGATTGTGGCGTTATCAAGTCGTAATGTCGGCCTGAGCGACCGAAGTGCGCGAAGCCCATTGAAATGCGTCTCAAAGTGGGCTCTGGCTGAGGTACTCTTCACAAGAGATGACCCCTTAGCGCCTTACGACGCGTGCGATTCATCGGCGTGGACCCATGGCACTCGGGTGAGTTCAGGCCTGTCTCGTTGGTTAGGCTCTGAACGCGTCAGTTTACGAAGGGTCGGAGAGCGTTAGGGATGAAGAACACGATTCGAGTAGGAATTGTTGCTTCCGCGGCTGTCGTTCTGGTTGCCCTCGCCGGCTGTAGCGCTTCGAGCATAAAGACTGCCTCTGCAGTGCATGCAGCCGCAGAGGCTACGCATTCTGCAGCACCTTCCGCGACGCCAGTTCCGACCCCAGTTCCGACCCCAGAAGCAGCCCCGGTGCAGGTGGTCGATCAGGGTGCTACTGATTGCGCGGGAAATCCGGCGGGCACCAAGCATATTTACGTCAAAATCAGCCAGCAGCATCTCTGGGCATGCGAGGGAACAGTTCTCTTCGTGGACGCCCCAGTCACCACAGGCGCTTCAGCGTTGACGAACGTGCGCAATGCCACCCCGCTGGGCACGTCGCGCATAACGGGTAAATCTCAGGACGTGCATCTGATCGGGCATGACGTCAACGGTGCGTGGGACGATCACGTGACATATTGGTTGCCCTTCAACGGTGGCGACGGCTTCCATGATGCCCCGTGGCAAACGTTTCCCCTTGGCAGCCCGCTCTACACCACGCAGGGCTCCCACGGTTGTGTACACGTGCTTTTGCCGGCGCTCGCGCAGCTATTCAATTGGGTAAGTGTCGGCACCCCCGTCACCGTCAAGGCCTAAGTCACTGCTCGGCGATGTTCTCCGTAGCGCACTGCGCGGTCGGGTACGCTCAGTCGCCGAGCGCGGCATCCACGATGGTTTTGGCCTCCGCCTGCACCTGGGCTAGGTGCTCCTGGCCGAGGAACGACTCCGCGTAGATCTTGTAGACGTCTTCGGTGCCGCTCGGGCGCGCGGCGAACCACGCGTGCTCCGTCACAACCTTCACTCCGCCGATGGCAGCGCCGTTACCAGGGGCTTCGCTGAGCTTCGCCATGATTGGCTCACCGGCGAGTTCCGTGGCGGTGATCGCCGAGCCGTTCAGCTTGCCGAGGGCGGCTTTCTGCGCCTTGCTGGCCGGAGCATCCACTCGCTGGTAGACGGGATCGCCGAACTCGCTGACGAGCTCCGCGTAGAGCTGTGACGGAGTTTTGCCGGTCACCGCGAGAATTTCGCTCGCGAGAAGGGCGAGCAGGATGCCGTCTTTGTCTGTGGTCCAGACCGTGCC
>JBDTAD010000169.1:0-6295 GCA_039924815.1 Lacisediminihabitans sp. | reverse complement strand
CCCAGGCGACGAGCTGCTTCAGAACGGAGCCGCCCTTCGCGTAGGTGATGCCGTCGAAGTTCACGAGCACGTCTTCGAGGTCGTTGATGGTCGCGACAACGGGGTGGGTCGACGGCAGCTGGTCTTGGCGGTAGGCCCAGCTCTTTTCCATCGCCTGGAAAGTGGTCCACGCCTCAGTCCACTCGGTCGCTTCAGCAGTCGCAATGGTGGATGCCCATTCGGCGAACGATTCGTTCAGCCACAGGTCATTCCACCACTTCATTGTGACGAGGTCGCCGAACCACATGTGAGCGAGCTCGTGCAGAATCGTGACGACGCGGCGTTCCTTGATCGCATCCGTCACTTTGGAGCGGAACACGTAGGTTTCGGTGAACGTGATCGCGCCCGCGTTCTCCATTGCGCCGGCGTTGAATTCCGGAACGAACAACTGATCGTACTTTTCGAAGGGGTACGGGAAGTCGAACTTCTCCTCGTAATAGGCGAAGCCCTGACGTGTCTTCTCGAAGATGTAGTCGGAATCCAGGTACTGGGCCAGAGATGCCCGCGCGTAGATGCCGAGTGGGATGACCCGGCCATCACGGCTCGTCAGCTCGCTGTGCACAGACTCGTACGGGCCAGCGATGAGCGCGGTCACGTAGGACGAGAGTACAGGAGTGGGGGAGAAGTGCCAGGTGGAGGTTTCGGCGCCTGGACCTGTCGAAGACCCCGCAACGGGCGTCGGTGTCGGGGAATTGCTCACGACCGCCCAGCGGCTCGGAGCGGTCACGGTGAAGGTGAAGGTCGCCTTAAGGTCCGGCTGCTCGAAGACGGCGAAGACGCGACGGGAATCTGGAACCTCGAACTGCGTGTAGAGATACACCTCGCCGTCGACCGGGTCGACGAAGCGGTGCAGGCCCTCGCCGGTGTTCGTGTATTCGGCATCGGCTACGACCGTCAGCTCGTTGTCCGTCGCGAGGTTATCGAGTTGAATGCGAACGCCGTCGCTCACTATCGCGGGGTCAAGCTCAACGCCGTTGAGCTTCACGGAGTGCACGGTTCGGGTGAAGGCGTCGATGAAAGTTGATGCGCCCGGGCTTGCGGAGAATGTCACCTTGGTTGTGCTCAGAAACGTTTCATCGCCGGTCGTGAGGTCGAGGATGACGTCGTAGCTACTGACCGAGACGAGAGCTTTTCGCTGCTGCGCTTCGACCCTGGTGAGGTTCGCTCCTGGCACGATATTGCTCCTTCTTGACTGACGGGATTGTGTCCGCAATCAAGCCTAGTCGCGCCAGGTTGTGCCCTAGCTCAGGAGTGGGTCAGCAGCATCCTTTCCCGCAGCTGAGCGCCCGACTGAGGCTGTGTCGGCGTGTTCTGTGCAGATGAGGTCTGCGCTGGCGTCGGCTTTATGGCAGTGACGTCCGTGATGGTGTCGCTAAGAAGTTGGTGGAGGGTTGCGTCGGGGTCTTTGATGCAGGCCTCGGCGATTCCGATCACGGACACGCGCAGTGCTGCTGTGCATGCACGCACTAACTCTCGTGGCCCGGGCTGCAACTGTCCGAGTGAGAACTCTTGGGCCCACAGCACCGCGGCGGGTGCAGAAGCAAGGCCGTCAACGATGAACTGCTCGATCTGCTCTGCAACAGCTCCCGCATATCCGTTCACGTAACGCTGCAGGCAGAACAATCCGACCGCGAGCGCCCTTTGACGCGCCTCGCTCACGACGGCGATCGCGGCGCTGCTGGCACGCGCTGTCACGAGCACGCCGATGAGCGGATCGTCGTCCGTGAGCCCGATGACGGAGGGAATGAGCTCGACCAGCCGCGCCCTGCCGGGATTCGTGCTGCAATCGTTCACGAGTCTGGCGAGCGACGCCAAGGCAGGGTGTGTGCACGCAGGGTGGTCGCTCCAGCTTTCGCCGGCCAGCCACGACGCGAACTCCATGAAGCAGGCACCCTGACGAGGAGTTCGATGCTTCCCCGCCGAGAGTACGGGCATAACTACAGGTGAATCACTTTTCGGCATTGTGGCCTCCAGAGAGTCTCTGTCTCTAGTGTCCTCCGACTTGCCCGCTGTTACCAGAGCGGAATAGTCTGCGGTCGCGCTAGGTTACGGAAAGACATGACTGATAAGAACGCCGCCACCGTTGCCGTCGATTTTTGGTTTGACCCATCGTGCCCCTGGGCATGGATGACGAGCCGCTGGGTAGACGAAGTCGCCCAGTCCCGACCACTCAATGTCACCTGGCACGTGATGAGTCTCGCCGTGCTCAACGAAGACAAGGACGTGAGTGAGGACTACAAGGCCTTCTTCCCGCGGGCCCTTCGCTACACGAGGCTCGTTGCAGCCGTAGCCGAGCTGCAGGGCCAGCAGGCCGTCAAGCCTCTCTATGACGCTCTGGGTGTGCGCATCCATCCTGGCGAGCGCAAAGACGTCGAAGCCGTTATCGCGGAGTCGCTAGCGGACGCTGGACTTCCGGCGGAGCTCGCACAGTACGCAGACTCGGACGAGTTTGATCCGCAGATGCGTGCATCACACTTCGACGGAATTGGCAGGGTCGGACAGGACGTTGGCACGCCGGTGATCGCAGTGGGCGGCCATGCCTTCTTTGGCCCGGTCCTCTCGCCCATGCCCAAGGGGGAGCAAGCTGTAGCTCTGTGGGATGGTGTTGTGGCGCTGTCTGAATACGACGGTTTCTTTGAGTTGAAGCGGTCGCGGACGAGAGAACCAATCTTCGAATAGAGGGTGGTTCTGTTACCGTCGTACGACGGATTCAGCACAATTTAGGGCCTTTTGCCCTCGATTTCGATAGCCTCTTGGTGTGGCTACTACTGTTTTCGAGCGTACATCCGTAGATCCGCGTTTGGTCAGCTCCGCCTTGGCAGACTCTAGACTGAGCCCCTTCTGGCTCGACGACCTGTCTCACCGCGCGGTATTTTCTCGCTACTCGGGCAACCGGAGCGTTGATCTCGCGGTCATTGGTGGCGGGTACACGGGGCTGTGGACGGCGCTGCAGGCTAAGGAGCGGGATCCGGACGCCCGGGTCGTTCTGCTCGAAGCAAAGACGGTCGGGTGGGCGGCATCCGGGCGCAACGGGGGGTTCTGCGAGGCCTCTCTGACCCACGGCGAGATCAACGGCGAGAATCGATTTCCAAAAGAGCTCGAGCAGCTAACCCGTCTCGGCCACGAGAACCTCGATGAGATTGAGCGCACCGTGCACGAGCTTGGGCTCGATTGTGACTTCGAACGCACCGGGGCGATCGCCGTGGCACTCGAGGAGTACCAACTGGAGGAGTTGCGGGCTGGCCATGACGGCAAGACCGAGATTTTCTTTGATGCGATGGATATGCGGGCGGAGCTCAACTCGCCGAGCTATCTTGGCGGGCTGTGGAGCACGAGCGGCACAGCGATGGTGCACCCGGCGAAGCTCGCGAGCGAGCTTGCCAGAGCGTGCACCGAGGCTGGCGTTGAGATCTTCGAGCACTCGCCGGTCACCGGGCTTGATAGTGAACTCCGCGGAGGCCCGGTCACCGTGATGACGCGCAATGGGTTTGTGACAGCAGACCGGGTTGCACTGGCCACGAACGTCTTCCCCTCGCTCCTCAAACGATTTCGTTTGCACACCGTGCCGGTCTACGACTACGTGCTGATGACCGAGCCGCTCAACACCGCCCAGTTGGCGAGTCTCGGGTGGAAGAACCGGCAGGGTGTTTCGGACCCGGGTAACCAGTTCCACTATTACCGGCTGAGCGCAGACAATCGCATTCTCTGGGGTGGCTACGACGCGATCTATCACTACGGCGGTCGCATCCGGGCGGCGTATGAGGATCGCCGGGAGACCTTCGAGAAGCTTGCCAAGCATTTCTTCATCACCTTCCCGCAGCTGGAGGGCATCTCGTTCACGCACCGTTGGGCGGGGGTAATTGATACCTCAAGTAGGTTCTGCGCGTTCTTCGGCCGAGCGAGGCAGGGGAGAGTCTCCTATGCCGCTGGTTTCACCGGACTGGGCGTAGGTGCTTCCAGGTTCGCAGCGAACGTCATGCTCGACCACCTAGCAGGGCTCGACACCGAGCGCACAAATCTTCAGATGGTGCGGTCAATACCAGTTCCGTTCCCACCCGAGCCTGCGGCCTACGCGGGTGTGCAGGCATCCCGCTGGGCCCTTAATCGGGCGGATCACAACGAGGGAAAGCGTAATCTCCTGCTCAAGGCTCTGGACGCGGTGGGGTTGGGCTTTGATTCCTAGCCTGGCGCTCCCCGCTAAGTAGCGGACGTTGGCTTCTAGCCGAGCGCTGGAGGTAAAGCGTCAACTTCTAGAATGAGAAGATGCGCATTCACATCGCCACAGATCATGCCGGCCTCGAATTCAGCCAGGACCTGCAGAAGCACCTGCGGGATGCCGGCCACGAGGTGATTGACCACGGACCCGCGAGCTATGCACCTCTCGATGACTACCCCTCCTTCTGCATCAGCGCCGCACGCGGGGTCGTTGCTGACCAGATTGCGGGGGTGGAAGCTCTAGGTATCGTCTTTGGTGGCTCAGGCAATGGCGAGCAGATTGCGGCGAACAAGGTGCTCGGTGCCCGCGCAGCATTGGTGTGGAGCATCGCCACGGCGCAGCTTGCCCGTGAGCACAACGATGCCAACGTCATTGCGATTGGTGCCAGACAGCACACCGTCGAAGAAGCAGTGAATTTCATCGACTGCTTTATCGCCACGCCATTCTCGGGTGAAGAGCGGCACGTTCGTCGTATCGCTCAACTAGCGGAGTACGAGACGACGGGCGCAATTGAGGGTCACCCACTCAGTTGACCTGTGCGGGACGGTGCTCAACGCTGAACTCCTAGGCGCTGATCCCGCGGAGACCGCAACCTGCACCGGATTCATCGTGTGATCGCCCGCGTCTCAGGTGCGTGATAGACAGTGACCATGCCAGAAGGCCATTCAGTCCATCGCATCGCCCGCCAGTTCGCTCTGCATTTCGTAGGAAAAGAGGTTGCTGCCTCCTCACCGCAGGGGCGCTTTGCCGCCGGCGCCGCTGAGATTGATGGGCATCGAATGACCGATGCCCGGGCGATCGGCAAGCAGATGTTCCTCGAGTTCGACAACGAACTCGTCCTGCGAGTGCACCTGGGAATCTACGGGGCCTGGGATTTTGCCGGCGACATCACGGCGGACGCAACGACGGCATCCGCGAACGGTCGAATGGGCCAGACGAATCAGCACGGCACGATTCTCGGCTCTGCTGGCCACGACCGCGCCGTTAAAGACAGCGCAGCGGAGGACTCGCTGCACAGCATCGGTGCGCCTCGCAAGACCAGGCTACGCATGGCTGAGCAGGAGAAACTCGAAGACAACATCGAGAGCTTTCCGCCCGAGCCGATAGGCCAGGTGCGGGTGCGGTTGCTGACGACGGATGCGGTGGCCGACTTGCGAGGACCCACCGCCTGCGAGGTGCTCACCTCCGACCTCGTTGCGGCAATCGTCGCGAAGGCTGGTCCTGATCCGCTCGTGGACGACCCGCGTGAAGCCGAGGATCGATTCACCGCCGCGGTGCGGAAGAAGCAGACCCCGATCGGTCTGCTTCTGATGGATCAGTCAGTGGTGAGCGGAATAGGCAACGTCTACCGCGCCGAGCTTTTGTTTAGAGCACGGCTTGACCCGCACACTCCGGGCAAGCTTGTGCCGGAAGAGCTTGTGCGCGCGCTGTGGCGGGACTGGGCGCATCTCTTGAAGATCGGGGTGGAGACCGGGCAAATGCTCACCATGGAAGGCCTCAACGACGCCGATTATCTCAAGGCTCTCGCAAACCGGGCAGATCGGCACTGGGTATATCACCGCGAGGGCCTGCCCTGCAGGGTGTGCGGCACCAACATTGTGATGGAAATGGCAGCTGGGCGAAAACTGTACTGGTGCCCGAAAGATCAGATCTGATCGCCTACCACCCCGAATGAGGTGCTGAGCGCTCGTCCTAACGGTTCAGCAGGTTGTGCGTCGAGTAGCCAGCGGCGACCTGCAGCTCTGGACGCGCAACTTCAAGACGATTAGTCCAAGCGGTGCCATTCCACCAGCGAAGCAGTGGACTGCCTGCTGGGTCCGGGTACCAGCCGAACGGGGCCGGCGGAACCTGCTGCGGCTCGGGCGCGACCACGAGGTTGCTAGCGAATTCCACGTCTGCATCGAAATCAGCTTCGGCGGCAAGGTCGCTAGCAATTGAAAGGTTTGCTTCGGGGGCGAAAGCAATGGACATATCAATCCTGCAGTTGCCCTGCCGCTGGGCAATCGGGTGCGGCATTGGCCTACCGCGGAGGCCGCTTCG
>JBDTAD010000168.1:0-9499 GCA_039924815.1 Lacisediminihabitans sp. | reverse complement strand
AGGTCCTGCGATTCGGTGACGACCTCGTCAATGCGGGCATCCGGACGGTCCGTCTTGTTGACGAGCAGGATGACGGGAAGCTTTGCTTCGAGCGCTTTCCGCAGCACGAAACGGGTTTGTGGCAGCGGACCCTCACTCGCGTCAACCAGCAGTACCACGCCGTCGACCATGCTGAGGCCGCGCTCGACCTCACCACCAAAGTCAGCGTGCCCTGGGGTGTCGATGACGTTGATCGTGACGGGGCCGTTGTTGCCTTGGTCACCCGCGTGCAGTCCGGAATACGACACGGCCGTGTTCTTGGCCAGGATCGTAATGCCCTTTTCACGCTCAAGATCATTGGTGTCCATGGCGCGCTCTTCGAGGTGCGCGTGCGCGGCGAAAGAGTTGGTCTGGCGAAGCATCGCGTCGACGAGCGTGGTCTTTCCGTGGTCGACGTGTGCGACGATCGCCACATTGCGCAAATCGGTGCGGGTGGCAATTGCCATAGCTGTACGTCCTTAATAAACAGGCTCGAAAAATAGTCGCCTGGGAAGAGATGAGGGGGAAGGCAAGGTCACGTTCGCGGAACCTGCGCGAATAAGTCTACCGCTATAGCACGGATTCGCCTTTTCTACCCCGCCGAGACCGGCTTCCAGGCCCAGAGATTCCAGAGGATGCCCGGCCCGAGTGGCGATGACGACACCCCGGAGACCGTTCGTCGGAACGCTGTAATCGTGGGGAACTGATAGAGCGGAACGCCGTAGGCATCCGCCCAGATCAGCGTGTCGAGCTGCGTCAAGAGCTCCTGTTGTTTAGTAACGTCCGAACTGGATTCGAGATCGTCGAGGAGTGCGTCCACCTTGGGATCCGCGTAGTAGCTGTGGTTTGTCGCTGTAGCCCCGGAGCGAAATGTTGCGGCGGTGCCGGTGATCGCCAGGGTGGATGGGCGCAGGGCATACAGCGCCGCGTCATACAGGCCGGGCGAACCCAGCAAGCCCCGCCAATCCGGACTGGAGCAATCGGTGACGCTGAACCCTGCGAGCGCAGCCGACTTCTGAATAAGACTGAATTCGGCAACCCTGCGCGGATTTGACGGATCGAAGAGGATGCAGACCTGCGGATCGGTGACCCCGGCTTGAGTGAGCAGTTTCTTCGCAGCCGTCACATCAACCCGTGCATAGGCTGCCGATCCATTGACCTTGATCGCGTGCGCGTAGCCTTTGGAGCCCGGCAAGAACACTTGGGATGAGCGCAACTGCGCCTTCTTCTGCAGCGGGCGCACCAGCTGGTCGAGAATTTGCTGGCGCGGAACCGTGAGCAGAAAGGCCTTTCTCACGATCGGATTGGAGAAGGTGCCGCTCCTGCTGTGTCCGAACTGCAGGTCAAGGTGCTCGTAGGCGGCGTCGATTCCGCTGCGCACCGTGACACCTGTGGCCGAGCCGAGCGCCTTGACGACGTCATCGGTAGCTTGTGGCGCTACGACGTCGACCTCCCCCGCGGCCAGCGCGCGCACCGCGGCGAGCGGATCGGAGATGAACTTGATCGTCACCTTCTCGAATCGCGGCTGGTGGTCGCCGACATAGTGGGGATTCGCCGTCAGCGTCGCGTGGTCGTCCGCCACCAATCCGGTCAGCACGTAGGGCCCTGTGCTCACGACGAGTTCCGGATTTTTGGGCAAGTTGGTGAAGTTGTACCCGGTGTCCCAGAATCGCGAGATCTTCGCGAGTGCACGCCGATCGTTGCTCGTGACCGCTCGGACCAAGGCATCCTTGGCTTTCTGGTGATTCTTGATACCAAGAGCATTGCCCGCGACGACGTGCGCGGGTAGGCCTACGCCGAAGACGAGTCTCCAGTCGACGAAGTACTTGTCGTAGCTGAGAGTCAGCGAACGCCCGCCATCGCCGATCGCGGGGGTCTTAGTGACCAGCTGCAAGCCATTGCCGCTGAAACCGTCGAAGTAGACAACATTCTTCGGGAAACTGCTCGTGAACTTTCCCGTGTCCTGATCGACATACTTGCCAGCGACGAAGCCCTTCGTGTTGCGCGCCCCGGAGTTTGCAACCCAGGCCAGGAGCAGATCCGCCGCGTCGACGGGAGTTCCGTCGGACCAGCGCACGCCATCCCGAATTGTGTACTTAACCGTGAACGGGTCTCGCGAGACGACCCTGTAGCTGCCAAAGGAGTCGTCTGTGACGAGCTTGGGAGTGTTGTCGTAGTAGTTGAACTGGGAGTTCGTCGCCGCAACAATGTTGCTATTCGCGGTCGAATTGCCGTACGACGTCTTCGGGTTGTACGAGAAGAAAGACTGGCTTGCCGCCACGGTCACCGAGGTGCCCTCGACCAGAACCGGAGCCGTGCAGCCAGAAAGCACCGCCGTCAGCACCACCAGATACGCCACAGCGGAAGCGATTCTTCTGGCTGTCATGCACAACTTTCCGTTCGTGGAGTAGTAACCAGCCTATCCAGAGCGAAGACGAGCTCTGTTCTCGCTATTCCGAGCCCGCGGCCAGGATCTTCGCTCTCAGCTCGCGCCGTTCACGTTGGATTTCCGGGTCAGGAAGCGGTACTGCCGCGATCAAGCGCTGCGTGTACGGATCCTTCGGGTGCCGAAGAATTTCGTCACGAGTGCCAACCTCCACGAGCTTGCCGAGGTGCATCACTGCGATGCGATCAGCGAGAACGTCGATCACAGCAAGGTCGTGCGTGATGAACAGGCAGGCGAAGTTCATTTCCTTCTGGAGATTCTTGAGGAGTTCCAGAACGGTCGCCTGCACGGACACGTCGAGTGCGGATGTCGGTTCGTCGGCGATCAAGAGTGTGGGCTTGAGAGCGAGCGCACGGGCGATGCCGACGCGCTGCTTTTGGCCACCGGAGAGTTCATGTGGGTAGCGAGTGCGATAGTTCCTGGGCAGTTCGACGGAGTCGAGCAGCGCCTCTATCGCACGAGTCAGTTCCTGACCCTTCGCCTTCTTCGCCAGCAGGAGCGGCTCACCGATGCTCATCCCAATCGTCATCCGTGGGTTCAGCGACGACGACGGATCCTGAAAGACGATGCCAGCCTTCTTGTGCACCTCGCGAATGTGCCGTCTGGTAGGGGCCGACAGATCGCTGCCCACGACATGAAGAGAGCCGGACGTGATCGGCAGAAGTCCGATTGCGGCGCGGCCGAGCGTGGTCTTACCCGATCCTGATTCACCGACCAAGCCGACAACTTCACCCTCGTGAATCTGCAGGTCAACGTGATCAACCGCGCGGAATGCCTTGACCCGACCGCGGCCCGGGTACTCGACCACCACATCCGTGAAATCGAGCACCGCTGGAAGCGAAGAGATCGCGCGATCAGCAGCGCGCTTGGCGTCACTGGCGAGACGCTCGTTCTCGGCGGCGCGGGCGCGCATCGCGTCGTCGGTGATCTCGCCCTCGGCGACTACGGCGAGCGTGGCCGTGAGGTCGACGTCCGCGCCGTCAGAACCCTGGCCAAGGTGCGGAACTGCGGCGAGGAGAGCCTTGGTGTACTCGTGCTGCGGATTATGGAAGATGTCGTGGGCGGTGCCAGCTTCGACGATCACACCGCGGCGCATGACCGCGATGTGGTCGGCCAGGTCGGCGACGACTCCCATGTCATGGGTGATGAGCAGGATTGCACTGTCGAGACGATCGCGCAGGCTCCGCAGCAGGTCGAGAATCTCGGCCTGCACGGTGACATCCAGCGCTGTAGTTGGTTCGTCCGCGATCAGCAGTCCGGGGTCGCACGAGATTGACTGCGCGATCATGGCCCGCTGACGCTGCCCGCCCGACAACTGGTGCGGGTAGGAGTTGAAGGCCTTCAGCGGGTCCGGCAGTTCGACCATCCGCAGAAGTTCGAGAGCACGCTCCTTGCCCTCCCGCGGTGAGATTCCGTAGTGCACCCGAAGTGTCTCGACGATCTGGAATCCGATCGTGAACACCGGGTTCAACGCAGTCATGGGCTCCTGGAAGATCAGCGCGACTTCTTTGCCACGCACCGCCCGCATGTGGGCGGCCGAGATCCCGTGTAACTCGCGACCGTTGAGCTTGATACTGCCGGTGACCCGGCTGTTCTTCGGCAGCAGATCGAGGATGGACATCGAGCTCACGCTCTTGCCCGAGCCGGATTCGCCCACGAGCGCCATGACCTCGCCGCGCTTGATCGAGTAGTTGAGCTTGATCGCGGCGGGAACCCACAGGTTGTCCACGCCGAAGTCGACGCTCAGGTCAGTGACTTGGAGTACCGGTGTCTCGTCAGTTGTCACAGCAGCCATCAGCGAGCGATCCTTTCCGCGAGGCGAGAGACGCGCGTTCGTTGGGTGCGGTGTGCGACAGCCGCAGATACTGACACCATTGATTCATGGAACTTTCCGAGGCGAATTCCGACACCGTCTTCATTTCCCGATTCAATCGCGTGCTCGCGATCGTAATCTGGGCCTTGACCATCGTGATGGTGTTCGCCACGCTGATCACGGGCGGAGCGTCTCGCACCTTTGCTTTCATCCCTGGGGCGTTCTTTGCAGTGTTCGCCTGGACCGTGCTCTGGCGTCCCTACGTTCGGGTCACCGATGAGGGCGTCACTATCTGCAATGTGCTGCGCACCATTGACGTACCGTGGGCTTCTCTCATCCAGGTCGATACCCGGTACGCTCTGACGCTCTACACACCTGGCCACCAGTACGCGGCCTGGGCGGCTCCCGCACCAGGGCGAACCGGCACCAATATCGCGCGCCGAGCGCAGAACAACGGCCGTGTGGGTGCCGCACCCAGCGTCGACGGCAAGGTGCGCCCCGGCGACCTGCTGGCCAGCGAATCCGGGCAGGCTGCCCAGATCGTGCGCGACCAATGGAAGAAACTGCTCGACTCCGGCGCCATAGAGGTCGGAGTTGCAGAAGAGACGACGGTGCCGATGCAGTGGCACTGGTGGACGATCGCCGCTCTGCTCGTGCTCGGAGTAGCGGCCGTGTTTGCGCTCGTCGCAGGCTGACCGCACCCGAGCGCAGAGAACGCGGGCCGTCATCATGACTGTCCCGGAACGTTGGTCGTGGGCTGCTCTTTCGTCTTGCGGATGCTGAACCGACGCTGCTGCGGGTCGAAAGCATCGCGTAAACCGTCGCCGACGAAGTTGACCATGAGCGCGAGGATCACGATGAACGAACCCGGCCACCAGAACAACCACGGACGCGTCTGCAGCGCGGACTGATTCTGACTGACCAACAGGCCGAGCGATGAGTCAGGCGGCTTAATTCCGAAGCCAAGGTAGCTCAGTGCGGTCTCGAGCAGAATTGCCGACGCAATCAACAGGGTGGACGACACAATGATCACGCCGACAGCATTCGGAAGGATGTGCTTGAAGATAATGCGTGCATCGGAGGCGCCGGCAACCCGCGCCGCCTCGACGAACTCGCGCTCGCGCAGGGAAAGGAACTCGCTGCGTACCAGACGGGCAATCACCATCCAGGAGACAGCACCCAGCAGTATCGCGAGTCCGAATGCTCCCAGGCCGTTCGCCGTGCGGCCAACAATGGCACCGATGACGATCGCGGGAATGACGATGAAAATGTCTGTGATGCGCATCAGTACTGCATCCACCCAGCCGCGGAAGTAGCCGGCCACTGCTCCCACGACAACACCAACTACGGTCGCAAACAGGCCAAGTACGAGCATGACGAGTACCGAGTTTTGCACGCCGCGCATCGTGAGAGCGAAGTAGTCCTTGCCGATAGTGTCCTGACCGAACGGATGCTGCCCCAAATGGATACCCGCGCCACCGAGCCATTGGGGAATCAGCGACAGCGTTGGCGCACCCTGATTCAGCTGATCATTGAGCTGAGTGTACGAATAGGGCCACCAGCCGTGGATCGGCCCCAGGCCGATCGCCGAGATCGAGAAGATCACGATAGCTAGGTAGACGAAGATCGACGCCACGGCAACCTTGTTGCCCACGAAACGACGGAAGATCAGTCGACCCTGGCTGACACCGCGCTCTTGTTCGCCCGCGACAGAAACCACATTTGGCTCGGGTGAGATGTTCGGCTCCATCGGGTTGCCCTGAATGGTGCTCATCGGTTTCTCCCTCCGATTCTCATGAATGCGGTCTCTGTGACGACTCCCGCGATGGGCCACTTCGTGCAGATCATCAGTGGGTCCTCACGCGAGGGTCGAGCGCCGCATAGGCAAGGTCGGCCAAGAAGTTAAACACGATGGCCGTGATGGCGATGACGAGAAAGTACCCCATGATCGGATTGACGTCGACGCGGTTGAGCCCTGCGACGAACAGGAGACCCATGCCGCTGATCGCAAATACCGTCTCGGTGATCACCGCGCCACCGAGTAACGCTCCGATGTCAGTGGCAACGAGGGTGGCAAGCGGGATGAGCATGTTGCGGAACGCGTGCCGCACGATCACCGTGCGTTCTGGAAGACCCTTAGCCCGCGCCGTGCGTACGTAGTCCTGATTGAGGACGTCGAGCATGCCCGACCGGGAGTAACGCGTGTAACCCGCGAAGCTAATCAAGAGCAAGCTGATGGTCGGCAGGAGCAGGTGCGTAAAGCTGTCCGTGCCTTGGATCCACACGCTGCCGACAAGATCCGGCGTCTGCGCACCGACTGTCGCAATGGGTCGCCCATTCACTTGATCGAGGTTCAGATAGGCCGGCCACGATTGCATGAAACGGTCAAGCAGCACGAGCCCACCGGTGAGCAGCGCCACGACTGCGCCAACCCGCATCGAGAGAGAGCGATCGTAACCGCCGAGCAAGAACCCCACGAGGATACCGACTGCAATGGCCGCTATTGCTAGGAAAATCAGGGTGCCGAGCGAGGAGATATTGAAGAGCCACTGGAGGCCGAAGTAGCAGATCAGCGCGATAGCACCCGTTATCCCCGCGGTCAGAAGAGCCTTGCGATTGTGAATTCCGGCCATGATCGCGGTTGTACCGACGGCGACACCAGCGATCAACAGCGCGATCACGATCGGTCCAAGTGAAGGCCTTAGGAACCAGTTCGTGGCTGACATGTACCACAGCACGAGGGATGTTGCGAGACCAGAGGCCCCAAACACCACGAGTCGTCTCTGCCAGGTACCGCCTATGAGCAGCTGCCAGACGCCCCCCACCAGAATTCCGATCACGACGAGCGCGACGGGGCCGATGAACGGAGTGGAAAGAAAGTCATTGAAGCCGAGAGCGATGAACGCCTTCAGCATGACCGCCATCAGGAACGACGGCAGCGAGAAGAGAAAGAAGCTGATGAAAGTGACGCTGTAGTCAAAGGCACTGTACTGGCGCAGCGCGGTAACCATACCGAGCGCGATACCCAGGACCACGGCGAGCAGGAAGGCGAGAGTGACGAGTTGCAGCGTGGACGCCATTGCCGTCGGCAACAGGTCGGTCACCTCTTGGTTTGAGAAGGTCTTGCCGAGATCACACTGGTTAGCGAAAGGGATCGCGCACTTTGCGACGCCGCCAAGCCAGAGGATCCAGCGCACCGGGGACGGAAGATCAAGGTGATTGGCGTGGACGCGGGCCTGGATGAGGCCCTGTCGGTTGGGAGAGCTGCTGCCGGACAAGTCCTGGAGCGGATCTCCCGAGTTTGCGGCTAGCACGAACATGATGAACGATGCGGCCACCAGGATCAGGATGGAGACGACTATGCGCCTCGCGATGAAACTCACCATAGTTTCGATTTACCTTTGCGGAACGTGAGGAGGAACCGTTGTGACGGGCCGTGAACTGCCGCAGCGAATGGCAGCGGTTCGTCCTCTTTCGGCGGAGCCGCCTCAGCACTGAGGCGCCGGACTCCTGTGGGAGCCCAGCGCCTCAGACTAACTCAGACTTGCTGAGGGCGGACCTGTGGACTGGTTACTTCTTGGTCCAATCCCAGACATTCCACGTGATGCCGTTCTGTCCACCGAACCACTTCACGCCGTCGAGCTTGCTGCCGGTTGCGAACAGACCAGGCAGCTGGAACAGCGGCAGTCCGTACGCATCCGAAAATGCCAGCTTGTCGATCTTCAACTTGATAGCGTCAAGCTTCTTCGGATCGAGCGTCGACTGTGACTCCACAGACAGGTCGCTCGCCGTCTTGTCGGCGTAGTTGTTGTAGTTTCCGCCGTTGCCCGTCTGGAACAGCTGCGGCAGCTGGGCGTTGCCCGCACCGGGGTTGATCCAACCGAAGATCGACGCGTCGTAGTCGCCACCGGCAAGGAGGCTGCTCCACTGCGGCGAACCGCCGTCAGTCACGTTGAACCCGGCCAACTTCGCCGACGCCTGAATCGCCTGGAACGAGTTCACGCGGTTCGGGTTGTTCGTGTTGTACAAGATCTTTACCGTCGGGGTTTTGCCCGCCAGCAGTGTCTTGGCCTTGTCGATGTCGACCTTGTCGTACTGGCTTGAGCCATTCTCCTTGACCGCGGCCGCATACTGCGGCTGGTCTGGCAGCCAGATCTGCGAGTCGAGCACCTTGGCATCCGGGATAACCGGTGTCACGATCGACTTCAGAATCTGCTCGCGAGGGACGGTGAGCAAGAAGGCCTGCCGCACGGTCGGGTCGCTGAAGACGGACGACTTGAAGTTCAGGTCGAGGTGGTCGTATGCGGCCTGGTTGCCCTGGATCACCTTTGCGCCGGAGATCTTCTTCAATGCGTCCACGGTGTCTGCGGAAGCCTGCGGCTGGATCGCGTCGACCTCGCCGTTTTGAAGTGCGGTCACCTGAGCGTTCGCGTCACCAATGAAACGCATGACGAGCTTATTGAACTTCACCGTGTGTGAACCGACGTAGTCCGGGTTCTTAGTGAAGGTCATCGACTGCTTTGGCGTCCATCCGGTGACCGTCAGCGGGCCACCTGAGACGACAATGCTCTGGTCCTTCGGCATCCCGGTCGCGTCATAGCCGGTGTTGATGAAGCTCGCAGCCTTCTTCAGCGTGTCGTTTGCTGGACCAGGGTTGCTCGGGTCGCCAGCGGGGGTGTCCTTGATCGCCTTCATCAAGGCTGCCTCGCTCACGCCCGCCTTCTTGGCGACGACGTGTGCCGGGAACTGAATCGGGTTAACAAGCTCCCAGTCCACGTAGGGCTTGGTGTACTTGATCGTGATCGAGAGGTTATCTGAGCTCGGCGTGGGCTTTGCAGAGGCCCACGGGTAGCCAGCAGCACTCGCAAAGTACTGAACACCGGCAGTGACATCACCGTTGTCGTTGAGCGTCGCGGACTCGTAGTAGCCGGCGGACTGTGCCCACCCGAGCATCAGGTCGTCTGCGTTCATCGGCTTGCCGTCGGACCACTTAAGACCGGCCTTCAGCGTGTACTTGACAGTCAGCGGGTCATCGCTGATCTTCTTGTAGGTTCCCAAATCTTTGTTGGGCACGATGTTGTAAGCCTGATCAAGGGTAAAGAACTGCGGCTGGGTCATCTGCCAGATGAGCCCGTTGGTGTCCAAGTTGCCCTGCGGGGTGTTGTAGTTAAATGAGGTGGCCTCATTCACCTGCGCACTGGTAATTGTCTTGCCTGTGGCCG
>JBDTAD010000167.1:0-3844 GCA_039924815.1 Lacisediminihabitans sp. | reverse complement strand
ACGCGAGGGAGAGTTGCAGACGGATGTCGCGGTCAGACTCAAAGCACCGAAGGTCGACCACCACCTGCCCCGTGTTCTCAGCCGCGCCCAAATCGATGGGATTCTGGACGATCTCGCCAGCAGGGCGCATCCGCTAGACGGCGGAGCGCTCGACGTCGCGCACGCTGCAGCCCTGCGCGACCTCGCCATCATCGAACTGCTCTACGCCTCCGCACTAAGGGTGAGCGAACTCACCGGTCTAGACCTGAACAGCGTGGATCTCGGCAGGCTCACCGTGAGAGTGCTGGGCAAGGGATCCAAGGAGCGGGTGGTGCCGTTCGGTGTTCCGGCGCAGCACGCCATCACCGACTATCTGGAGCGTGGGCGACCGATCCTTCGTGCAGCAGGGCGGTCACTAGCACCGACGAGTGCTGAAGCGCTATTCCTTAGCCACAGTGGTAAACGCCTCGGTACCCGCACGGTCTATGAACTCGTGTCATCGTTGCTGGCCCACATCCCCGGAAGCGGTCCGTCCGGTCCGCACGCCCTGAGGCACACGGCCGCTACCCACCTGCTCGACGGCGGAGCCGATCTCCGCGCAGTGCAGGAGATGCTCGGTCACGCGAGCCTCGGCACCACCCAGATCTACACGCACGTGTCGGCCGAACGTTTGAAAGCCAGCTACGCCTCCGCCCACCCGCGCGCCTAGCGGGCTGGTGGCCGGGAAAGATCAGGCGGTTTCGACGGCAGGCTTCTCCAGAACGCGTTTGCCGAGGGCGATGAACAGCAGGATGAGGCCCGCGGTCAGGATGATGTGACCAGATCCCGAGATTCCCGCGATCGCCGCGCTGCTGCTCTCGCCGAGTACGTGGCGCACACCGTTCACGACCATCATTGCCGTGGACACAACCAGCCCGATGTTGTACAGCGAAAAGAACCATCCGAACAGCGCGCTTCGCGACAGCTCGAACACCTTCTCGAGCACGAGCACGATGAGTAACACGATCACGCCCAGCGTCAAAAGGTGGGTGTGCACCACCGACAACTGGGTGAACCCGTTGGCGGCTGTGTAGTCGTTGGACTTCGTGAACTCGCGGTAGAACAGGCCGGATGCCAACCCGAGCACCAGATAGACAGTGGCAGCGTAAAAGAGTTTCTTCATGCCTCCAGCCTCGCCGGACGAGACTAAGGAAACATCGTCCAAAGGTTGGTGCTTGCCGCAGGACGGCTAGGCGCGAATTGCCCCGGTCGCCCGCGCCTTGGCGACGGCTGAGGTTCGGGAGCTCACGCCCAACTTGGTGAAGATGTGCACGAGGTGGGACTTGACCGTTGCCTCGCTGAGGAACAACTCCTGCCCGATGTCCCGATTCGACTTTCCCTCCGCGACCAGGCCGAGCACCTCGGTTTCGCGCAGACTGAGTCCCTGTTCTGCAGTGTGTGATCGTGAGTTCAAGCGATCGGCGATTCCTGGGGCTAGTGCGCTCTCACCGGCGGCGGCGGCACGCACGGCCGCGATCAATTCCTCCGGAGGCGCATCCTTCAGCAGATATCCGCTCGCTCCGGCCTCGACGGCTCCGAGGATGTCAGCGTCGGTGTCGTAGTTGGTCAGAATGAGAACGTGTGGGGCTCGGTCACTGGCCCGCAACATCCGCGTGGCATCGACACCCTGATTGCTGGCGCCCGATCCGAACTGCAGATCCATCAGCACGAGGTCAACGTCGTTTACGGCGCAGGCGCGCACCGCGTCATCCGCCGTCGCAGCTTCAGCGACGACCTCCATATCCGGCTCAGCCGAGAACAACGCACGCAGTCCGGCCCGCACCACGGGGTGGTCATCGGCGAGCAACAGCCGGATCATGTCGGCTCTCCGATCAGGCCGAATCCCACTGCGATCGCGGTTCCAGCGCCCGGGCGGGACTCGATGGTGAGTGTCCCGCCAAGTTGTTCGACTCGCTGGTGCATGGTGGTGAGGCCGAACGATGTGCGGTCGGATGCGGCCTGACCGATTGAGCGAGGGGAGAAACCCTTTCCGTCGTCGACGATGTCAAGGCCAACCCAGTCGTCGAGGTAGGTCAGGGTGATCTCTGCACGCTTGGCCTCGGCGTGTTGCCGCACATTGGCGAGGGTCGCCTGCGCGATTCGCAGCAGGGCGGTCTCCAACCTCATCGGCAGCTCGATCGGGTCACCGCTGGAATGAAAGGTCACCACTAGGGAATCTCCCTGATCTGTCTCCGCGAGTCTGGCGAGGGCCGCACCGATGGTCTGCTGTTCGAGCGCCGGGGGAGTGAGCTCACGAATGAACCGCCTGGTCTCCGCGAGGTTCGCCGCCGCGGTCTCTCTGGCGAGGGTGACGTGCGCGAGCGCCGTCGTGTTGGACTCTTCCCGCTCGGCCGCGTGCAACAGCATCTGGATGCTCGACAGCCCCTGCGCGACTGTGTCATGGATCTCTCGGGCAAGCCGCGAACGCTCCTGCAGTACCCCTGCCTCCCGCTCGCGCAGCGCGAGTTTTTCGCGAGTGGCGAGGAGTTCGTCGATGAGCAATTGGCGTTGCTGTGCTTCTCGGTACAGCGCGCGATAGCCCAGTCCGATCAGGATGGCGACGGTCGCGCCGATGAGTGGCCCGACGACGCCCCCGACCGTCCACCCACTGTGGCCGGCGAACGCGACGACCGCGAGGGCTGTCGTCACGATCGTCGCGGGAATCGCCCAGCGGAACGGGAGCAGGTGCAGCTGCAGAAAGAAGAGCGGGAAGACGAGGAAGGTCGCGTCGGGGGTGAGCGGGAGCAGCGTGAGGACCCCGGCGGTCAGCACCGCAAGCCACACTCGCGACACAGTCGGGCCGGTCGCAGAGCGGGCGAGAAAGGCCCCGGCAAGGTACGCGACGAGCAGAACGAGTCCCAGCGCAACGACCCAGGGTGACTCGGCCCCTTCCAAGAGCATTGCCCGCAGTACTACAAAAGCGGTGAGTGCAACAAAGACGCCGTGCAGGCCGATCCGCAACCCGAAGAAGATCGGGGTCAGCGGTGTGTGGGCGCGAGCTGCCGTGAGCTCGGGTCCGGTGGAATCGGTCACGCCGAACAGCCTAACTAGGGCTACTCAGCGCGACATCCATCAAAGGACTGGTTGTTCGCAGTAACCCAATCAGTGCAGGGCGCGAGTCGGCAACAGGACCGGTGGAGGGATGCCACCCAGGAAGTTGAGCGGCGAGAGATACTGCCCGTGCAGCCGCACTCCGAAGTGAAGACAGGACGCGGCACAGTGCCCAGAAGTTGCAGCGATGGTTCCGACCGGATCGCCGCGATGTACCACGTCACCGGCATGCAGTGTCGAGGTGACGGGTTCGAAACTCGAGAGCAATGCGCCGGCATGCTCGATGGAGAGCACTGGTCTGCCCGCAACGCTCCCGGCGAAGTGGACGGTTCCGTTCGCCGGTGACAGCACCGTCTCGCCTACCGGTGCGGCCAGATCGATTCCGCGATGGCCCGCGCCGTAGGCGGTTTCTGGTGCACTAAAGGCGCGCTCGATCACGCGAGGCGCTGTGACGGGCCAAGTCCAGTGAGGTGCTACTCCCGCGGCAGGCTGCTCATTCGCAGACGCTGAAGCGGGGGAGACCGCCACCACCATTAGCGCGAGCAACACCAGGCAGGCGAGTCGGGTCTGTCTGGCTTGCGGCGGGAGCAACACGAGATACAGGATGCCCGCTTTTCCGGCGTTCACTCCGCGAAACGCCCTGCCCTGTGGAGGGGTATCGTCAGCCGAAGGTGGTGGAGGGGTGGTGCTTACAGGGGCCGCAGATCACCCGCCGTCAGGATGCTAGACTTTTGGAAGCATCCCGTTTGCGCGGGGTGACTACGCGTGCCCGTTG
>JBDTAD010000166.1:0-3975 GCA_039924815.1 Lacisediminihabitans sp. | reverse complement strand
CAACGCTCCCCATCCTCAGCGGCGTGCTCATCGAGACTGTCGACGGAGGGCTTACCCTCTCGTCGTTTGACTACGAAGTTTCCGCACAAACAACAATCGCTGCTGACGTTGAAGATACCGGTCGAATTCTTGTTTCCGGCAGGCTTCTGGCAGATATCGCAAGCCGGCTTCCCAACGCTCCGGTTTATTTCACTTCGGAAGATTCTCGGATAAACGTGGTCTGCGGGCCGGCCCACTTCACCCTGCTCAGCATGCCGGTCGAAGAATATCCAACCCTTCCCGTAGTTTCGAACGAATCGGGAACCCTGTCCGCCGAAGCTTTCTCGACCGCAATCGCCCAGGTGGCAGTCGCGGCATCGCGTGACGACGTGACTCCTGTCATTACCGGCGTTCAACTTGAGGTATCGCAGAACAGCATCAGTCTTGTTGCAACCGATCGCTATCGAGTCGCGGTACGTGAGGTGGAATGGAATTCTGGCGATAAAGCGATTTCCGAAACGCTCACCGCACTGGTTCCTGCGCGCACGCTGCAGGAAGTGGGTAAGACCTTTGGACACAGCGGAACAATTTCCGTCGCAATTACCAACACGGACGATCGTGAGCTCATAGCGTTTAGTGCTGACAAGAAAACTGTCACCTCCCTGCTGATCAAGGGCAACTTTCCACCGGTCAAGCGGCTTTTCCCCGAGACTGTTGACAATTTTGCCGTCATCAACACAGCGGAACTCATTGAGGCCGTTCGGCGAGTCTCTCTCGTGCTCGAGAGAGAAGCAGCTCTGCGTTTTACCTTCAATATCGATGGAGTCACCCTCGAGGCGATCGGCTCAGAGCAAGCCCAGGCATCCGAAACTATCGATGCTCATTTGAGTGGTGGCGACACCGTTGTCTCTCTGAAACCACAGTTTCTGCTCGACGGCCTCGGTGCCGTGCACTCTGAGTTCGTGAGAATTTCATTCACAAAGACCGAGAATCCCAACAAACCGGGTCCGGTACTCATCACGAGCCAGTCCTCCAAGGACCACCCGGGCGCAGATAATTACAAGTACCTATTACAGCCCAACCTGCTTCTTCGATAGGAGCGTCTGGTGTGTCGGTGAGGGAAGCACAACGAACACCGGAAAACCCAGAAATTGAATAATCCGCAAGTAAGGAATCTCATGCACATTGGTCTCATTGGTCTCGGAAAAATGGGAAGCAATATGCGAACGCGACTGCGCGATCACGACATTAAGGTAACCGGCTTTGATCGGAATCCAGATGTCACAGACGTGCCGAGCATTGCGGAACTCGTCAAGGCACTCCCAAGCCCGCGAATTGTGTGGATGATGGTGCCGGCAGGCGACATCACCAGCTCAGTGGTTACCGAACTTATTGCGGAACTCGACAAGGGTGATCTCATCATTGACGGAGGTAATTCGCGATTTAGTGAAGATATTCGCCACGCGAAAGAGGCGTCAGTGAAAGGCATCGATTATATGGATGCCGGAGTGTCTGGTGGAGTGTGGGGCCTCGAAAACGGCTACGGCCTAATGGTTGGTGGCACTAAAGCGAGTGTTGAGAGAGCCATGCCGATCTATGACGCGTTGCGCCCGGAAGGCCCCCGCAGTGAAGGTTTTGTACACGTCGGTGAAATTGGTGCCGGTCACTACGCAAAGATGGTGCACAACGGCATTGAGTACGCGCTGATGCAGGCTTATGCCGAGGGATATGAACTGCTCGATAAGCGCTCAGACATCATCAAGGACGTCACTGGAACATTCAAGGCTTGGCAACGTGGAACGGTTGTGCGGTCCTGGCTGTTGGAGCTACTCGTGCGTGCCCTCGAAGAAGATCCAGAATTTGAGGATATTGAGGGTTATGTCGAGGATTCTGGCGAAGGGCGATGGACCATCGAGGAAGCCCTCGCGAACGCGGTTCCGGTTCCCACGATCAGTGCGTCAATCTTTGCGCGGTTCGTCTCGCGCCAGCCCGAGGGGTCTCCAGCAATGAAAGCGGTCGCTGCTCTCCGCAACCAGTTCGGCGGGCACGCGGTCAAAAAGGCCGAGTAGCCGTGCCAGAGTGATTGTCACCCATCTGAGTCTGACCGACTTTCGCAACTATCACAGCGCGGAAGTTTCGCTGATGCGCGGACCGAACCTCTTTGTGGGTAGCAACGGTCAAGGCAAGACAAACCTGGTGGAGTCCCTGGGATTTCTCAGCACGCTCGGCTCGCACAGAGTTTCCGTCGATCATGCCATGGTTCGCCAGGGCGCAGATGCTGCGATAATCCGAGCGCGCTTGGAACACGGAGAACGACAGCTCCTCGCTGAAGTGCAGATCAACCGCACTGGCGCCAACCGTGCGCAGATCAACCGTGCGCAGATCAAAACAAGAGAACTGCCCCGCTATTTTTCGAGCGTTCTCTTTGCGCCGGAAGATCTCGCGCTCATCCGTGGAGAGCCCTCCGGGCGCAGACGCTTTCTTGACGAGCTTCTCGTATTACTCGCTCCCCGATTTTCTGGCGTACTGGCGGATTACGAGCGAGTACTCAAACAACGCAACTCGCTTCTCAAGTCGGCCAGATCATCCGGTATCAAGGGAAATCAACTCAGCACACTGGAGATTTGGGACGATCGGCTCGTGGGGCTCGGATCCGAGCTGATCGAAGCCCGTACCGGGCTGGTCACCAGACTTCTGCCCGACGTCACGGAGGCATACCAAACCGTTGCCGGCGAGGATCATCACGCCAGCCTTTCGCACTACTTGACCATCGCGGACAAAGAAATATCCAACGATGATTATGAATTTGGTGCGCATTCTGCTCAAAGTTGGCCGGGCGGAGAACCGATGGGTGCGGAATTAGCGGCGGCAAATTTTCGTTCGACGCTTGACCGGCTACGTCGGAGCGAACTGGATCGCGGGATAACACTGGTCGGCCCCCACCGCGACGATCTCGTGCTCACCCTCAACAATATGCCTGCGAGAGGCTATGCCAGTCACGGCGAATCGTGGTCGTTCGCGCTCGCCCTCAAATTGGCCGCAGCAAAGATGTTACGGCGCGAATCGACCTCTGGGGATCCGGTTCTCATGCTTGACGACGTGTTCGCCGAACTTGACGAATCACGGCGTAACCGTCTCGCGGTAGCAGTTAGTGATTTTGAGCAAGTGCTGATCACTGCCGCCGTCTACGGGGATGTTCCGAAAGCGCTCACGGCACACACCGTACGGATCGCCGCCGGGGTCATTCTCGAGCCCCAAGCTGAGGATGGCGAGAAAACCCCGTGAAGCAGGAAGAACCAGCGAAAGACGGCGGACGCCTGGAGGAAGACTCCGAGTCGCGAGCGGTGTATCAACGCTTTCGCCGAGTCTTCGGTGACGGTAGCTCGCGTTCCGCGGATGCACGCAAGCGAGCAAAGCGAGAGCCCGGCTCGAGTATTCCCTTCGGCGGCGGTCGTGATCCGGAGGGTCTCGGCTCGGTCATGGACGCGCTTACCGCGCGGCTTGGCTGGAATTCACCGTTGGCGCAGTCGGAATTGCTCGCTTCCTGGCCGCAACTCGTTGGTACAGAGACGGCAGAACACTCGACGCCGGTCGGGATTGACGAGGGCCTGCTGACGGTGCGCTGCGACTCAACAGCGTGGGCGACACAGCTTCGTTTAATGCGCGTGCAAATTGCGACCGAGATCGCAGCCCGGTATCCGGATGCCGGAATCGAGCGGGTGCGCTTTGAAGGACCGGGTGTTCCCTCGTGGAAAAGAGGCCCCAGATCAATTCCAGGGCGTGGCCCGCGCGATACTTATGGCTAATTGGACAAAATAGGTCGCTCGATGAGAATAAAGTCCCCAGACGCCCGATTTGGCCGCTCTGATGGCCTCAATTTGGTAGACTGTATCGGTCGTCGCGGTATCTCCTGATTGCAGGAGTTGGGCCACGAACGACGCTCGATCTATCGGCGGGAGCCCCATTACATATGTCAACTAATTCGACTCCCGAGTT
>JBDTAD010000165.1:0-2938 GCA_039924815.1 Lacisediminihabitans sp. | reverse complement strand
CGGCCCAGGAATACCGTGCGGAGCTCGCGGTGGATTCCGGATGGACCGGAATGGCCGAGATTGACCTCGCTTCGGAGCAGGTGGCCGAGCTATACGACACGGGACACCTGGCCTCGAGGTTGGTTGGGGACATGCCGGTCAACACCGGACTGGTCATCCATTCGGAGCGTGGCTCCGCTCTTGGAAGGGTCACCGAACGCGGTCACTTCACCCTGGTACGCGGCGATCGTGAGATTTTTGGCCTGCATGGCCGCTCCGCTGAACAGCGGCTCGCGATCGATCTGCTGCTTGATCCAGAGATCGGCATCGTCTCACTGGGTGGGCGCGCGGGAACGGGCAAGTCTGCGTTGGCTCTGTGTGCCGGCCTTGAGGCGGTGCTAGAGAAGCAGCAGCATCGCAAGATCATGGTGTTCCGCCCCCTGTATGCCGTCGGAGGGCAGGAACTGGGTTTCCTCCCCGGAGACTCGTCAGAGAAGATGAATCCTTGGGCTCAGGCGGTGTTTGACACGCTCGGGTCGGTAGTCTCGCAGAATGTGCTTGACGAGGTGATGGAGCGCGGATTGCTCGAAGTGCTGCCGCTCACTCATATCCGGGGACGTTCCTTGCACGATGCCTTCGTGATCGTTGACGAGGCTCAGTCCTTAGAGCGCAACGTGCTGCTCACGGTGCTGAGTCGGATCGGGCAGAACTCCCGCGTAGTCCTAACGCACGATGTAGCGCAGCGGGACAACCTCCGGGTCGGTCGACACGACGGTGTTGCCGCGGTGATCGAGAAGCTCAAGGGTCACGCGTTGTTCGGGCACGTCACTCTCACGCGTTCCGAGCGCAGTGCGATCGCGGCGCTTGTCACTGAGATGCTGGAATCCAACGAAATGGTGTGATTCATACTCGTTTTTGTAACAAAGTTACGCAAGCACGGCAATGCGGTCACACCTCATAGGGGGACAACGTAGGGTCGAGTGGTGGATATTCTCATCGTCATGCTCGCGAGCGGTCTCGTGGTTCTGACGGTGTGGGGATTCATCTCGCCTCGCGGCCAGTGGCGCGTGTTGGTGGCCTGGAGCAGGCGTGAGCCATACGCACACGAGCCGGGTGCGGGTGCCATCACGCTGCAGCGGATCGTGGCGGGAATCGGCGTCGTGATCCTGGCTATTGCCGGGTGGTCGATGTACAGCGGTTATCTCGAAAGCCTGCCCGGTGCGGGGGAGCCACCCGGGCCCGTCGAGCAGATGTGGGGCAGTCCAGCACCCGTGGTGGTCAACCGGGTTTTCACGCCTCTGGGAAACCCGCCGGCCACTCTCGTGAAGCAGGCGATTCTCAAGTACCAGGTAGTGGACGGACCCTCACGAGACCCGCAGTACCTGTTCTCGCTTGGCCACCTCGAAGTCAAAGACGCGGATAAGGGCATCGGGTATATCGGCCGCAACCCGGGGCCGGGGCTGACCGCTCTCGACACAGCGGACCTCGTGGTGGAAGTGCGTGGAGATCGCGCGTGCATTCCGCAGGAGGTCGTGGTCAATGAAGATAAAGACACCGTGCAGATCGCCGTCTACTACGGGCAGCCCAACCCGTCTGACGGGTCGAACGCCGTGAACCTGGCACACTGCAAAGCGAAGCCCTCCGCGGACAAAGCTCTGTCGGTGCTCATCCCCATCGACCTGTCAGAGCAGCTCGGGGATCGCTCAGTGGTCACCCTTGACGGGGGAAAGAAAATCCCCGTGGTGAAGGTTCTCGACTAGTCGCACTTAGTTCGGGTGCGTCATCGACAGTACGTCCAGCGCGCTGTCGAGCAGTTCGAGAGTGACTTCTCCGCGCTCAACAAAGCCGAGGTCGATCACCGAATCGCGAACGGTGATGCTCTTGGCAACGGCATTCTTCACAACCTTCGCCGCGGCCTCGTAGCCGATGACGCGGTTGAGCGGTGTGACGATCGAGGGCGATGACTCCGCGAGTGCGCGAGCGCGTTCGACGTTCGCCTTCAGGCCGTCGACGGTCTTGTCTGCGAGGAGCATCGAGGAGTTGGTCAGAAGTCTGATCGACTCGAGCAGCGCCGTGCCCATGACCGGGATGGCCACGTTCAATTCGAACGCACCGGAGGCACCGGCCCAGGCGATAGTCGCGTCGTTGCCGATGACGCGCGCAGCCACCATGAGAACGGCCTCGGGGATTACCGGGTTGACCTTGCCGGGCATGATGGAGGAGCCGGGCTGAAGATCGGGGATGTGGAGCTCGCCGAGGCCAGCGTTCGGACCAGAGCCCATCCAGCGCAGGTCGTTGCAGATCTTGGTCAGGCTCACGGCAATGACACGCAGTGCGCCGGATGCCTCGACCAGAGCGTCGCGCGCACCCTGCGCCTCGAAGTGGTTCACGGCTTCGGTGATGGGCAGTCCGCTGTCGTCAGCCAGCAGGGCGATCACCTTTTGAGGGAAGCCCTTGTGCGTATTGATGCCTGTTCCCGTCGCAGTGCCACCGAGTGGAACCTCAGCGACGCGGGGGAGGGCGGACTGCACTCGCTCAATGCCGAGCCGTATTTGCCTTGCGTACCCGCTGAACTCCTGGCCGAGTGTTACCGGTGTCGCATCCATGAGGTGGGTTCGACCGGCCTTAACCACGGTCTTCCAGAGCTCTGCTTTCGCCTCGAGCGCAGCGGCGAGGTGGTCTAGAGCGGGGATCAGGTTGTGCAGCAGTGCGCCGGTGACCGCGAGGTGAACGGAGGTCGGGAAGACGTCGTTAGACGACTGCGACGCGTTGACGTGATCGTTGGGGTGCACCGGCGTGCCCTCGACGGTGCCTGCGAGCGTCGCGAGCACCTCGTTCATGTTCATGTTCGATGAGGTGCCGCTGCCGGTCTGATAAGTGTCGATCGGGAACTGGTCGTGGTGCTTTCCCGCTATGAGCTGATCTGCTGCGCCGACCACGGCATCCACGATCTTCTGGT
>JBDTAD010000164.1:0-3352 GCA_039924815.1 Lacisediminihabitans sp. | reverse complement strand
GGCCAGGAGTTCGTCGAATTCGAAGGGTTTAACTAGATAGTCGTTCGCTCCCGCGTCCAACCCGCGAACCTTGTCCGGCACCGTTCCGAGTGCAGTAAGGATCAATATGGGGGTGGTGATCCGCTTTCGGCGTAACATTTCGATGACGCCGAGGCCATCGAGCGATGGGAGCCGTCGGTCGATGATCATGACGTCGTAATCCCCGTTGAGCCCCGCGACAACGCCGCTGTGGCCGTCCGCTTTAAGTGTGACGGTGTAACTCTCGGACAGAACCTGCTCGATGAGAGGGCCGAGTTGAGGGTCGTCTTCGATGAGGAGCAGCCGTGGCTGTTCCAGGGGAGTGCCGATTCGCATGGGAGGCTCCACATTGGTCGAAGGAAACACACCGTGTGATCCCTTCAACCTAGCGCCAGAAGAACGCCCCAGCGCAGGGGGCATGGACGGTTCCGATCGCGAGTCGCGAGTCATTCGCCAGTCGGCGTCGTCATTTCACGCGAGCGTAAGTGCGAACGCGGCGCTGTAGAACTCTCCGACGGCAGCCCCGTTGTACTGCGCCACATCCAGAGAGCAGGCTCTAACGGACCCGGCGAGGTAGTCGCGCATCCCTTCGGCGAGCGACTCATCGTCTTGCGCGACGATGTGGATGTCGTCGCCAGGGAGCGCATCGTGGCTCGATGCGAAGTCAACGGAGACAACCGGCAGGCCCATGATTGCGGCTTCCAGGATGACCATCGGCTGGCCTTCGTAATTGCTAGAGAGAACGAAACAGTCAGCGGCGGCGACGATAGCGAAGGGGTTGGAATACGGCCCAACGAGGAAGGCGGCTGACCCGAGTCCGAGTTCGTCCCTCAGTGATTCGAGGCTTGAACGCAGAGGGCCATAGCCCACCAGAAGAAGTCGAGTGTTCGGGTTATCGCGATGCACTGCTGAGAATGCGCGCAGAAGACGCGCCTGATTCTTCTCAGGGGAGAACCTGCCCACCGTGACGAACCAGCGCAGCTCGTTGTTTTCCTGCAGAGATTCCGCCCACTCCGGGACGACGAGTTCACCGCTGTCTGGATCAATCGGATGCTGGGCGAGTTCACGAAGGTTCTGCTTCATGCCGTCAAGCACCTGCTCCGCGTTCACGAGGTTTCGAGCTGCGGTGAAGTGCTGCGCGGGGAGGCCGTACCGAGTGCCAAGTGATGCGCGATTCACGTCATTGAGGCTCTGGGACACCGAGACCAGTGAATCGAACGCTGCGTACAGGGCGAACACTGCGAGAAGGCCTCGGCGCATCCGCTTTTTTCCGCGGATGACCCGATCGGCTTCCGCGAGCATGTCGTTGTGCAGCCAGATCGCACGCCGCGCCTGAGGCGCATGGAGTAGCAGCCGGGCCCAGAATGGGCTGTAACCGCTGAAGTCCACGACGGAGTCAAAGTGGCTCTGTCCGAAGCACCGCCGCCACTCGGCATCCCAAAATTCTCGCTGAGCGGCAGACTTCTCGAGTGACAACGGCTCGTGGCGGATGTCCGCGAGCTTGCGTCGCAGGTGCGAGAGTCTGCTTCCGTTCATTCCGCCCTTGCGATGGAACTGTCGAACGTGAGAGTCGATCCTGGCCAGATTCGCTCGCTGTTGTGCCCCATGCGGGCGCATGAAGACCACGGAAACATCGTATTTGTCGTGGTCGATGCCGCTGAGCAAATTTACGGCGGCGGACGTTATGCCATTGGAACGCATGCCGCCCAAATGCAGCAGCACCGGGATGCGGGTATCTTCTGAAATCGAGGTGACTCCTCGGGTGGCTAGTTCACCGCGGAAGACGACGCTGACGACTCGCTGGGAGGACTTGCCATCGTCGTGCGTGACGAACTGCTCTCTCCACTGTCCGTACTGCGCGTTTCTCGCGGAGCTTGGTGTGGGATCGCTGCCCGCTTGGGCGACAGCAACGGCGAGCTCGTCCAGTGTGCCGCAGATCGCACCCGGCAGCTGTTCCAATGGCATGTACGTGCCACGCGAGGTGGAGTAGTCGTTCAGATCCGGGGTGAAGAAAACGATTGGGCGGTCGGTTGCCAGGAAATCGAAGAAGATCGAAGAGTAGTCGGTGATGAGGAGGTCGCTGAGGCCGAGGACCGTATTCGTGGGGATGTCATTCGAGACCAGCACGCGCGCGAGTGTCGGGTTCGCAGCCGCAAACCTATGCACGACCTGGTGTGTCTTCAGCAAGACCACGTAGTCGTCATCGCCCAACCGTGCCTGTAGTCCTTGCACGGTAGCGAAGAGCTCGCGGGCATCGTCTGCCGGGTTGGAGAACGAGTTGCCCTTCCAGGTGGGCGCGTACAGAACGATGCGCCGACCACGAAGATCAAGACCGGCAGCCTCGAGCCGCGCGCGGCCATCCGCGAATTGTTGATCATCAAGGAACTGGTGGTCCACCCTCGGGTATCCCGTCTCAATGACCTTGCCCCGGTAGATTCCTCGTAGCTTGTACGCCTTCGCATACATCTGTTCGGTCATGAAGGCATTTTGCGAGAGGAGAAAATCTGCGGAGACGAAGTTTCGCAGCGTATTGGCGGAATCCATCGCGCCGTTCGGCATGTCATAGCCCATGCGCTTGAGCGGGGTGCCGTGCCATGTGTTGAGGTAAACCTGTCCCGGCCGCTTACTGAACTCTGGCGGGAACGTCGCGTTGTTGATGAGGTAGTTACTGGTTGCGAGTGCGCGGAAGTAGCCGAGCGATTTGTAGCGCACAAAGCTCACGTGGGGGTGATCCGCGAATTCGCTCTGGATGCCACGATGTGCGTGCTTGCTGTCCAAGACCCAGGTGTGCGCCAGGTCTGCCATATCGGGGCTTCGAAGAAGCTCGCGAAAAATCGCCTCCGGATTGCACAGTGCACCGTTACCTTCGAACGATTCGTAGAGCACCGCTCGGGGCCGAACGGGCGCTCGTTGAGCGAACGCACGCAGCTCCGCGACGAGCGCGCGCTTCGACTGCCGAAGCAGTTTCTTTGCGCGCCTCAGAAGCCGATTCACGATGTATTCCTCCCCGCGCAGACACAGAAGTCTGTCGTACGGATTTTTGCCCGATTCGTCTAAGAATTGACTAAGAAATTCCAGCATATTCCAAGAAACGCAGTCAGCACGTAGTAGCGCGGGGCAGGCCAAGAAAGCGCGGGCATAGAAACGGGGCTGCGGATGTTCTAAGCTGTAGGGCTGCGTCGGGTAAATGGACGTGGCAGTAATAACTCAACAGCGCGCGGTAGTGACCTCCCTTTCACGAGGGCGCATGGGGATGATCGGTTTCGACATTGCCTGAGCAACTGTGAGAAGCGGGTCGAGGATGCAGGCTTATCTCGTAAACGATGTCTGCAAA
>JBDTAD010000163.1:0-2384 GCA_039924815.1 Lacisediminihabitans sp. | reverse complement strand
CGCAGGCTCCTTGGGAGACGTTTCACGCGATCGGAAGGAACGCGAGCGCTGCAACGAGTGCAGCAGAACGATTAGATACCTGTGTGGTGCGCGTTTTTGCGGCCCTAACGGAACCCAAACGCCCGAGCGTCGAAACCTTACGGTTCCCCTACGCTTCGGAGTGCAGTGATGGCGATGGGGCTCGCATAGACGCAACTGGCGCTCGTGTTTGAGCGCGGCATTCCCTATGATTTAGCTCATGTATCTGCTGGTCTCATTCCTCTTCGTTGCGCTCTTCGTTGGCGCCTTGGTGGACATCATCATGCGCGACCAGTCGCTCATCCGGCACCTTCCCAAGCTGGTCTGGATTCTCGTCGTCATCCTGCTGCCCTCCATCGGGTCGATCCTGTGGTTCGCCCTCGGCAGGGAATACACGCGGCCAGCCAGTAAGCAAGGCGTGATCAACCTTCGTCACCGCGAGGCGCCTGTTCCACCGACCGTGTCAATGCCGGGCAGCTACGGGATGCGCAACACAGAAGCCGAACTCGCCGCGCTCGATCGAGAGATCGAAGCACACACGAAAGCGGAACGCATCCGCCAGCTTGAGGCGGAGCTAGAGGCGCGCAGAAGTCGGGGCGCCGAAGACTAAGGACTCAACTGTCCTGCTCGGCCCGTCGGGGTGGTCGCTCGCGGTACAGTGCGATTGTGGGCTTTACGAGCGAAGAACTGGACGCGTTTAAGGGTGAGTGTCTGCCGGACCTGATCGGGCCGGGCCTACGACTATTACTCGTGGGGATCAACCCCGGTCTGCGTACAGCGGCGGTGCAGGCCCATTTCGGAACGCGCAGTAATCGCTTCTACGCCGCGCTGTATCGCGCGGGCGTGACCGACAGGGTGATCGATGCCTCGCTGGGGTTTGACCCGGATGACCGTGCGCACCTCATCGAGCGAGGTGTTGGTATCTCGAATCTGGTGCGTGGCGCGAGCCGGCGCGCGGACGAGCTGACCGCTGCGGAATTGCGTGCGGGTGCGGTGGATCTGACCGCGCGCATGGAAGCGTTGCGCCCGCCGGTTGTGGCGATGCTGGGTATCACGGCATATCGTGTCGCCTTCGAGCGCAAGAACGCGGTCGTGGGAGTGCAGCTCGAGCCGATCGGGCACTCGCAATTGTGGGTGCTCCCTAACCCGAGCGGGCTGAACGCCCATGCCACTCTCGAGTCGCTGGGGGCTGCCTACCGTGAGGCCGCCGTGGCCGCGGGTATCCCGGTATTCGATCCTCCACGAGGGTGACCGGCGGAGATTAGGCCCGCTATATGCGCCGCGCATTGCGGGAGAGCGTGGGTCTCTGAAGCGAGCACCCACATTGTGCCGCAATCGCCGAGTCGAGAATGCGCCAGCGACCGCGAACTACCGCTGACGGGGTAGCTGCTCCAACCACTGCGCGTAGGTCTGTGTGCCCAGTGTGGAACCGGGGCGTGCCAGCCGCGAACCGTCTCGCAGGCCCTTCATCATTTCGCCTGGAGCTCGTAGCGGAATGACCGCGCGTCGCACGCCTGTTGCGGCAAGGTAGCTGCGCGCCATGTCTACCAGGCTCTCCTCGCGCGGGCCGGCCAGGTCTGCCACTCGACCGTCTTGCTTGCTTTCGGCAAGGCCCACCAGTGCGGATGCGACCTCGGCCGCGGCGACTGGTTGCAGCCGGCCCACGGGCATCAAAGCGATTGGCCCGAAACTCGTCTGGGTCAGCAGTTGGGAGGCGAACTCGTGAAACTGCGTTGCGCGCAGGATGGTCCAGGCGATCGGGCCGTGCATGACAACGCGTTCTTGCTCGACCTTGCCGGCGTAGTAGCCACTGCGGAATCCATCGATGCCGACGATGGAGAGCGTGATGTGGTGCGACACTCTCGCCGCCTTCTCCGCGGCGAGCAGGGTGGCGCTGCTCTTGCCGAAGAAGTCGACGGCTGCTGAGGTGGATGCCGCGGCGACGCTGGCGACGTCGATGACGACATCCGCGCCCTGCAGCGCCTCCGCGAGCCCTGTGCCGCTGACGATGTCTATGCCAGCCGAGCGGGACATCCGCACAACCTCATGTCCGCCGCGCTCCGCGGCCTTTACGACGTGGCGGCCGACGGCTCCGGTTGCTCCTGCGATAGCGATTCTCACGGTGCTGATTCCTTAGGTTCTACTACTAGCAATACTCTGCCTGAAGCATTCTTGCCAAGGCGCGGTCGAACTGCTTTACCAGGGCGGTCGGCCAGTGGCGACGGCCATGAGCAGAATCGAAACGACGAGAGCGACCGCCGAGATTCCTGCCCCGGCCAAGGGAATCCACCAGGTTGGCCGTCCACGACGATAGCGCGCCACAATCATCGTGACGGTGAGTGCGAAAATGAGCACGCACGCGACCG
>JBDTAD010000162.1:0-1982 GCA_039924815.1 Lacisediminihabitans sp. | reverse complement strand
CGGTGCAAGTTCCGGGATTGGCAGGGCTGCCGCCCTGAACCTCGCGGCACGCGGTGCCGAGATTGCCGTTGTCGGGCGTAACCCTGAGCGCACGCGGGAGGTCGCGGCATCCGTCGGCGGCACGGCATTTCTCGCCGACTACGACTATCTCGATGAGGTGAGAGCCCTCGCGGCTGCGCTCGAGGCACGCTACGACCGCATCGATGTGCTGGCGAACAATGCTGGCGGGCTCGTACACAAGCGAGCCACAACATCCGATGGGTTCGAGCGCACCTTTCAGGCCAACCATCTGGCACCCTTCCTGCTCACCACGTTGCTGTTGCCGCTCTTGAAGCGAAGCAACGCCCGAGTGATCTCAACCGCGAGCGTCGCAAACTTGTTCGGCAGGCTAGACCTCGATGATCTGAACTTTGAGCGCAGAGCATGGTGGGGCGGATGGCAGGCCTACGGCACGGTGAAGATCGAGACCATCCTGTTCATCGAAGAGTTGGCGCGCCGAACCGGACTCGAGGCGTATTCGTTCCACCCCGGCTATGTCTCCACGGGTTTTGGAGCAGATGCCCCGATCATCCGGTTCGCCAACCTGGTCAGTGCCGGCCGGATTGGCATGCGCCCGGAACAGGGTGCCACACCGCTCATTCACCTGGCCTCCGCTGGAGACATCGGCGTGCCGAGCGGCACCTACTTCGATCGTCTCTCACCGCACGGAAGGGTGGAGAGACACGCGCACAGTGCCGATATTGCTCGCCTGTTGTGGGAGAAGAGCGAGGCGCTCGTCGCGCTCACCTAGGCAAGACAATCGAGCCAGTCACCACTGCGGTGGATGCCTTTTCTGCCATTGCAGTCGGCGTTCCAGTTGGGCGCCGATCGCGAGCAGAGTTGACTCGCCGCCCGGGCGACCGACGAGCTGCACGCCCATCGGGAGCCCGGTATCCGTCACAGCGACCGGCAGCGTGATCGCCGGAAGTCCCGTGACATTCGCGAAAGACGTGAACGGCGTGTACTGCACCTGCTGGGCGAAGTTGCGCTCCGCATCTTCGTTGTCGTACCACCCGATCGGGCGCGGCGTCATGGCGAGCGAGGGAGTGAGCACAGCGTCAAAGCTGGCGAACTGGCGGATGATCGACCGCTCGAACAGCGAGAGTGCGGCGAGCGCATCCCCCAGCTGGCGCGCAGAGAGCTCCCGCCCCTTACCGACCAACCACTGGGTGAGCGGTTCGAGTAGCTGCAGCTGTTCGCCCTCCGCGGGGATGCCGGCAGCTCCGGCCTGCCAGATCGTGCGGAAGTTCGGCGCATAGCTGTCGTCGGCCTCCAGCTGGAACTCCTCGATTCCGTGACCCAGCGCGTCCAGCTCCTTCATCGCCAGCGCGAGAGCGGCGGATGCTTCGGGCGAGACCTCGATGTCGTAAGCGGAGTCCCAGGGAGACGTCGTCATCACGCCCAGTTGGAACCGGCCCTCCCCGCGCACCGCGGCGTTGAGCAGCGCACCACCGTTCCAGCGCGGCGCCCGTACGGTGAACGGGAAGGGCGCCTCGCCGATCATCGCATCGAGCAGCATCGCGGCATCCGCCACGCTCCGAGCGAGCGGACCGGGCACCACGAGCCCCGCGAGCTTGTCGAGCCCTGAGCCGCTGGGAATGAGGCCCCTAGACGGTTTGATCCCGACCAATCCGGTGGCTGCGGCCGGGATGCGCACAGAGCCGCCGCCATCCGAGCCCGGGGCGAACGGCAGAAGACCCGCCGCGACCGCAACGGCCGCTCCTCCGCTTGAGCCACCCGCACCAAGCGAGACGTCCCACGGCGTGCGGGCCGGCGGTGCGACCAAAGACTCGGTGTAGGAGGGCAGACCGAACTCTGGTGCGTTGGTCTTGCCGAGGCTGATACCGCCGGCATCGTCCAATACCTCGACGAGTTCGTCGGACACCTCGGGAACGTATCCCTGAGTGAGCCGTGAGCCATAGCCGGTGGGCACTCCCGCGCGG
>JBDTAD010000161.1:0-7497 GCA_039924815.1 Lacisediminihabitans sp. | reverse complement strand
TTATGGTCGATATTCTCCGCAGAGCCCCAGACCTCTTCGAGTATGTCGATCCGGCTGATCGTTGCGCCGAGCTTTGTCGCTAGCAGACGCAGGAGCGCGAACTCCTTGGGGCTCATCGCGATGTGCCGCTCTCCGACAGAGACACGCAATGACGCAGAGTCCAAGACGAGTCGACCTACGCTGACTGTCAGCTTGCCGCCGGTGGCATCCCTGCGCAGCAGCGCACGGATTCGCGCGGTGAGCTCGACGAAGGCGAAAGGCTTGGTCAGGTAGTCGTCCGCGCCGGAATCGAGACCGAAGACTCGATCTTCCACGGAGTCCCGCGCGGTGAGCAGGAGTACAGGCATGGTGCTTCCAGAGTCGCGAATGTGCCTGCAGATCTCGAATCCCGACATCCGCGGCAGCATCACGTCAATCGCGGCAAGCGCGAACTCCTCTTTATTCACGGCGATGAGAGCATCGACGCCGCTATCAACCGCAACAACCTCGTACCCCTCCGCGCGCAGGCCGCGCTCGATCAGGCGGCACATTTCTGGGTCGTCCTCGACGATCAGAATCCGCACGATAGCTCCCGACGATAGCTCTGCATCTCAGCATCGTGGCACGTTCCAGCGTTACCGTGCCGCCAGCAACGCAATCTATTCAGCGCAGGCTCAGCTTTTTAGTCCAGTAACTCAGGAATGCAGCCCCGGCATCGTCGTGAATGAGGTTACCCTCGACGACGATCGGATAGGGGCGTTCCAGGATGCCATCGGCGGGACGCACGTCGACGTGAGCGACCTCGAAGCCTTCGCTGTGCAGGTGGTCAGCCATGAGATAGTCGCTGCGAGAATCTCCGACGGAGCGCCAGACGTGGGGGAGTGGCCCGTTCTCGGCGAAGTAGGCGATCGCGCGCTGCGCTCCGCGATCCTTGTCGAGAAGCACGGATTCGACGTCTGTCGAGATCACGGTTGGATCGATCCTGAACTTTACATGTCCTTCGGCATCCGGCGTTTCTCGGTGACCGAAGCGTGCCCCTAAGCCGTATCGCACGAGAGCGTCAAATGCGGCTTCGTTGAAGACCGTCTGGGCATCGACGTAGCGCAGATGGTCGACGTCCGTGCGCTGCTCCAGCGAAATCATGGCGCGCTTGGTCTCATCAAAAAACATGGTGTCGTCAAAGTCTCTGACGGCGAGCTGGCGAATCTCCTCCGTATATTTCTCGGGCAGTCCCACGCTGTGATCGATGGTCACCTCACCGAGGCCCCGCCCGGTGATCTCGGCCCAGGTTCCACCCTTCTCACACACCGCAAACATTCGTGTATCGGGAGAGAGCCCCGCCTCGATCAGTGGTGCTACGACTCGCTCGCGCACGAACGTGTCTGAGCGACCCGTGATGAAGGAAATAGGGATCCCGGCACCGGCGAGCAATACGAGGTCGCCGATGATGCTCGGGATGGCGATGGTACGGCTCTTCGGGCTCGCGATCGGCCCGTCGATGTCGAGCAGCAGACCGAGAGGCGGAACAGTTTCAGCCACGGTCAAACAGCCTCTGCAGCCACGGCAGGCAGCGGTTCGTGAGCGCCAGCAGGCAGCCGCAACCATCCCCGCACCTCGTGTCCGCCGTAGCCCGCAAAAGTCACGTCGTAGGTATCAATGAGCTTCAGACTAGTGTCGACCACTTCACAGCGCGTAGTTGCTCCATACGCCCGGGCCTCATCGAGTGGCCAGTCATTTAGCATGGAGCTCCTGTCGTTCAGCTTCCAGCCTGCCAGCTAACCCTTGACGCAGTGACCGGATGCGACTGGCGAAGACAGCGACGCGGCCTCGGTAGCCACCGGAGCGAGTTCCTTCATCGTGAGCGCATAGCCGACGGATTCTGAGGTCGTCGACTTAGCGAAAACCACACCGGCAACCTGGCCAGCCTGGTTCAACAATGGTCCTCCAGAGTTGCCCTCCTGAACCATCGCCGACAGGTAGTACAACTCGACAGGTTCGGGATTGTTGCCATAGATGTCACGCATCTCCACCGTGGGCACACTTTGCACCTTCGCTGCCCCCGATTGGAACGGGCCACCGAGAGGGTAACCATCGAAAGCCGCGGTTGCACCGACGGCAAGATTGCTGCCGAGAGGGAGCGGGGTGACGGAAAGACCCTTAACTGCAATCACCGCGAGGTCGTGCGCGGGGTCAAAGAAGACGACCTGCCCCTGGTATGCGCCGCCGCTTCTCGGCTCGACAATGGGCGAGGAGACGCCCGCAACCACGTGCGCGTTGGTGATGATCCGGCCCGGTGCGACCACGAATCCTGAACCGGACTGGTTCTGACCGCACTGGTAGGCGTTACCCGTGATTTTGACCACAGAATTGGCCGCCGCAGCGAGCGCCGTGCTGTTGGGTACCACGCTCGGGGCAGGCGGCGGACTCTTCGGTGCCAGAGCGTCCGTGATGACGGGCAAACCATCCTGCACGGCGACGGAGCGCAACTGCGCAAGCAGCGCCTTCACGGGATCAGGGGTGAGAGCGTTGACGGTGGTGATAACCCGTGATGACGCGATTGCCTGGGAGAGGAACGGCATTCCGAGCGCGCTCACGCTGAACGCGAGCATGGACATCAACAGCGCGGCCACCACCAGGTCCAAGGCCGCGCCGAGCAGTCTGTCGAAGATCTTCAGAGGCGTGCGATCGAGCGCGCGACGTATGACCCGCCCCAGAGCCAGGCCGAGCAACTGGCCGACCCCCAGCAGGACCAGCATCGCGATGAGGACAACGGGGATGCGCCACACGTTATCGCTCACCCAGCTGGCGACAAGCGGAATCGCCAAAAATGCCGCGATAGCGCCGACGATAATTCCGAGGAGGCCACCGAGGCTCACGATCAATCCGACGCGGAACCCATAAATGGCGTAGCCGACAAGTGCGACCAGCAGCAGGATGTCGAGGACCAGAGATGCCGTCATTTCTTCACCTCAATCCGGCTCGGGCAAGTAGCGTTCGATGAATGTTAGCCCAGCCGCTCGCGAGCTTCCTCGCAATTTCGCCTATCCTCTCTATGGACCGTATACGAGGAGAATCACACCCTGTGGCAGACATGAGCCTCCGCTTGCCGAACAGCACCTTCCGCGCCGTGCTGAATCTTGGCGACAAACCCGCATCGAGCTTCACGCTGCCGACACGCTTCGTGCTGCCCGAGCTTGACATGGAATGGCAGGAGGACGAGCAGGAGACTGGGCTCTATATTTCCTTTCCAGAGGGTCAGCTTCATCTGGCGGCAACGGCTGAGGGCATCCAGTATCACTTCCACGGTGACGACGGCGAACATCGCGACTCGAGCCCGTGGCCAGAGAAGGACACGAAGCCACTCGTCGTCTGGGCTTCGGCGCTCATCGGTAGCGTGCACACGGCCATGCCGAACCTGTTGGAAGACATTGAAGAGGCTGCAGCGTGGCACGAGGCCGGCTACACCCTCTACGTGTGTTCGACCGAGCCCGCGCAGCTTGACCTGCTCGAAGTGGAGATCGAAGGCGAGATCTTCACCCTTCCATGGCTGGGTGCAGGGAGTGTCGACCAGGAGCACATAGACGGTGAAAACCACCCCGTTGCACTGCTCTGGAGCGAAGAGGATGACGGCGCTCAGACGCCTATTGCTCGCGCGTGGCTGGACCACAACGGAGAACCTGCGACGGCGGCACTACCCGGGGTCGACTGGCTGGCGGTGGGGCTCCCGGTTGACGAGGTCTTGTCCTGGCTTGAAGGCACGTATCTCAATCATCACGTGATCCCGGATGCCGCTACCGCGCTCGTGCAGGCTGTGCTGGAGCGAATGGGCGGGCTTGCCCCCGCGTCAGGAGCAACCGCGAGCTGATGTGCGGACGCTTCGTTGCGGGCCTCAGTAATGAGGAACTCGGCCAGATCTTCGACACCACGGTGATCGGGGATCCGCTCCCCACGCCATCGTGGCACGTACATCCCACCGACCGGGTGCAGTTCGTGCACCAATCCGCGAGTGACGGGCTTCGGCATCTTGATAGCGCAGTGTGGAACCTCGCTAGGCCACACCAGGCTTCGCTCACCGGGCGACCTCAGATAAATGTGCGCGCTGAAAGTGCCGCGCAGAAATTCGGATACGCACTGAAAGCGCATCGCGGGCTGATGCCCGCGACCGGCTATTTCGAGTGGCAGCTACGCGACGGCAAGAAGGTGCCGTTTTTCATCCATTCCGAGGATGGCCCGCTGGCCTTTGCAAGCCTGTTGTGGTGGTGGCAGAACCCGACCGTGCCGGAGCGCGCACCAAACAGGTGGGTGCTCACTGCTGCTCACCTGACCACCGACGCGGCCCCGCAGTTGCGGCAGATTCATGACCGCAACCCCGTGGTACTCCCGAAAGAGTTTTGGGCAGATTGGCTGGACCCGCGCCAGCCCGGCGATCAGTCGCTCATGGACGCCGCGGTTGCCGCGTCCGTTCCGCTGGCTGAATCGCTGGATTTTCGTGAGGTGCGCCCGTTCGGGACGAAGGATGACGGCCCCCAGCTGACGGATGCTGCCTAGCCTCGAACTCCCGCTCCAGTTCTCGAACCTCTCGCAGCACACTCGCCCGTAAGGCACTCATGTCATGGTTGCCAACGACCAGACGCAGTGCCGCAGTTCCGGAAAGGAACGTGCCAAGAACCGTCGATTGCTCGAGCGTGTGTGCGTCGCCGTGGGCTCGATAGCGCGGTCCGAACGCTGTAATCCAGCCCAGCTCACGCCCGCCTTGATCGCGCACCCGAAAAACACCCGGACTCAGTTCCTGAATGCGATGACCGAGGCTGATCCAGGAACGCGGAGCAAAGCCTCGGGCTGTTTCTCCCACCATCTCTGCTCCCCACCGCCGGAACGTACTCCACTCGACCAGAGCGTTTAATCGAACATAGATTCGAATGTTTCAAGAGTCAAGCCCGGAGGTCTGGTGATAGGTCGCGTCAGGCGGATTCGCTAGGCAGCGCGGACTCGATCAACTCGACAATGGCGGGGTCGTCTGGCTCAGTAGTGGGGCGGAAGCGATGCACCGAGCCGTCCGGCGTGACAACAAACTTCTCGAAGTTCCACTTCACTTTGCCCGCTTTGCCGGCGGCATCCGGCGTCTTGGTCAGCTCTGCATAGAGCGGATGCTGCGACTCGCCGTTGACTTTGATCTTCTCGAACATCGGGAAGGTCACGCCCCAAGTTGTTGAGCAGTATTCTTTGATCTTGTCAGTGTCGCTGAGCTCCTGCAGAAACTGGTTGCTGGGGAAGCCGAGCACCGTGAATCCTCGGTCGCTGTATTCCTTCTGCAACGCCTCGAGCTTCTCGTACTGCGGGGTCAGGCCACAGCGCGATGCGACGTTGACAATGAGCTTGACCTTTCCGTCGTACTCGGCGAGCGAAGTTGACGCACCATCGATGGTGACGAGCGGAATGTCGTTAAGAGTCATAGCGCCAAGAACTTCCCGCTTTCTGCAGCTATTCCCGCGCCAGGGAAGTCTGAAAACTAGCGGTGAATGCGGAAGAGCAACTCACGCTTGTGGATGCGCACTCCGAGCGCATCGACTCCTAAAAACCGAAGCTGCTCAGACCGGGGTGCTCGAGCGGGCGAGGCGCACTACGGTCCCAGAAAAACTTGCGCTCGGATTCCTGGATTGGCACGTCGTTGATGCTCGCATGCCGCCAGCGCATGAGGCCGTGCTCGTCGAACTGCCAATTCTCGTTGCCGAAGGCGCGAAACCACGCCCCATCAGGGTCATGGTATTCGTACGCGAATCGCACGGCGATCCGGTCGTTGTCGAACGCCCACATCTCTTTGATGAGGCGGTATTCCAACTCCTTCGCCCACTTACGCGTAAGGAAGGCAATGATCTCCTCGCGCCCCTCGACGAATTCGGACCGGTTACGCCACCAGCTGTCGATCGTGTACGCAGCTGCGACCTTGATGGGGTCTCGGCCAGTCCAGCCAGCCTCTCCCGCTCGCACTTTCTGGACGGCCGTCTCACGGGTGAACGGCGGGAATGGAGGCTTATCGCTCTCAGACATAACTCTGACTTCTTTCTGCGCTGATATTCGCAGCCTCTACCCAATCCATCGAAATCTCAAGTGTGGCCGGCCCGGTGCGAGAGCGGAGCGGGACCTTCGGCCCTGTATGCACGCTGTCCTCCGCGGTTGACTTAGTGCACTGTGAGTGCATAGTGAGTGCATAGTGAGTGCATAGAGAGAAGGTCAGCCATGAGTCAGGAAGATTCACCCATCGAGGTCCTGTCTGACGAAGAGAGCTGGGATGTGCTCCGTGCCTACACGCTCGGACGAATTGGTACGAGCGCTGGTGGCGTGGTTGATATCTTCCCTATCAACTATTACGCGGACGGCTCGAGTATCTTGTTTCGCACTTCACCCGGTAACAAACTCGTCGAACTGACGGTCAACAACAAGGTGACCTTTGAAATTGATGGCTACACGGACCAACTCGCCTGGAGCGTCATCGTCAAAGGGACGGCACAGGTGCTAGATCGAGACTCAGAGGTCGAGGAAGCAGAAGCGCTTCCGCTGAATTCCTGGCTCCCGACAATGAAGAGTGCTTACGTACGAATAACACCGCACAGCGTGAGTGGGAGACGGTTTCGACGTGGGCCTGAACCGGAATGGCTTTGATGACAACTGCATGGACTTCCCTGGAAGCGAAAGAGCTTTCTGCTTCGACTCTCGACGAGGTGAATGCTTGGTGGCGGACCGCAAACTATCTCTCCGTGGGCCAGATCTATTTGCTCGACAACCCACTGCTCCGTGAGCCGCTCAGCCGCGACCACATTAAGCCGCGTCTGCTCGGGCACTGGGGCACTACGCCAGGCCTTAATTTCATCTACGCGCATCTGAACCGGGTCATTCGGGAGCGTTCGCTCAACACGATCTACATTGCGGGCCCGGGCCACGGTGGCCCAGGAATGGTAGCCAACGCCTATCTTGACGGCACCTACAGCGAGGTCTACAACACGATCGATCACACGACTGAGGGTGTACGAAGGCTCTTTCGCCAGTTCTCCTTTCCGGGTGGGATCCCGAGCCACGTGGCACCGGAAACTCCTGGGTCCATCCACGAGGGGGGAGAGCTTGGGTACGCGCTGTCTCACGCCTACGGCGCTGCGTTCGACAACCCCGACCTGCTCGTTGCAACTGTTGTCGGCGACGGTGAAGCCGAAACTGGACCGCTAGCGACCAGCTGGCATTCCAACAAGTTCCTCGATCCGCTTCACGACGGTGTAGTGCTTCCGATCCTGCATTTGAACGGGTACAAGATTGCCAACCCCACGGTTCTCGCTCGCATCCCAGAGAGTGAACTTCTCGACCTAATGAGGGGCTATGGCCACACGCCCTACCTGGTGTCTGGCGGGTTCGACGGCGAAGACCCCTTCGAGGTGCACAAACGGTTTTCCGCGACCCTTGATGAGGTTCTCAACCACATCGCACAGATTAAAGCGGATGCCGCGGCGGGCACGCTCGAGGGTCGCCCCG
>JBDTAD010000160.1:0-6111 GCA_039924815.1 Lacisediminihabitans sp. | reverse complement strand
ACCACGACGCGCGCGCAACTCGTCGCACGAGCACACAGCGAAGGGCTCGTCGCCCACGAAGCGCACGAAGATCGTGACGATGGCCACGCATAGTGGATCCGTCTCTACCCGATCCCGTTCCGATGCCCGGAGTCCAACCAGCAGTTCCGCACGTACGACATGCTCAAGGTTGAGGCACGTCGGCGCGACCAAGACACGCGGCCCGAGAACTTCGCTCCGATGATCGAGTAAATCGAACTCGTTGACCACCTCGACAATTCGAAGACCCGACAGCCAGCTGTAACGGCCGTACAGAACAGATTCTGAACTGGGAACTCTCCGAACGGCTGCCAGTCTCTGCACCTGATCGCCTGGATCAACATTCCCCACTACTTGAATGCACTGTGTCCGACTGAGGGAGGCGAGGTCCGGCAGTCGCTCCCCAAGCCCAGTCGATGAAAGCGCGACCCCCGCCGTGCTAGCGTGCGAGCGCTTGCTCGAGGTCGGCAATCAGGTCGGCGATCGACTCGATGCCGACAGATAAACGCACGACGCTAGCCGATATCTCCAAGGACGTGCCCTTCACCGACGCGTGGGTCATCTCGGACGGATAACTAATCAGTGACTCGACACCACCTAGCGACTCGGCCAACTGGAACACGCGCGTGGATTCCGCAAACGAACGTGCCGCAGCCTCACCACCGGCCAGTGACACTGAAAGCATGCCGCCAAAGCCACTCATCTGACGTGCCGCCAAGCCGTGCCCGGGGTGCGCAGGCAATCCTGGATAGTACACCGTGTCGACCGCCGGATGCGCATCCAGGTACTCGGCGATCGCCTGGGCGTTCTCGTTGTGCCGCTGCATGCGCACCGCGAGGGTCTTAATGCCTCTCATGATTAGCCATGCGTCAAAAGGGCCTGACACAGCGCCGGCAGCGAATTGCTGAAAGCCGATCTTCTCCGCCAACTCCGTGTCATTGAGCACAAGCGCGCCGCCTACTACATCAGAGTGGCCGCCAAGGTACTTGGTGGTGGAGTGCACCACAACGTCGGCACCGAGCGCGAGTGGCTGCTGCAGCGCGGGAGAGGCGAACGTGTTGTCCACCACGACGAGAGCGCCAACCTCGTGGGCCAATTCGGCCAGCGCGGCGATGTCGGTGATCTTCATCAGTGGATTACTCGGCGTTTCGAACCAAAGGATCTTAGTGTTTGGCTTCGCCAGCGCGCTTCTGACGGCATCAGGGTCAGCGAGGTCGACGGGAGTGTTGCTCACGCCCCACTGACCATGGATAGCGTCGATCAGGCGGTGCGTTCCGCCGTACGCATCATCGCCGAGTACCACATGGTCGCCCGGCCGCAGGGTGACACGCAGCAGTGCGTCTTCTGCGGCAAGCCCCGAAGCGAAAGAGAACGCCCGTGCGCCTCCCTCGAGCGAGGCAAGCAGAGTTTCCAACGCAACGCAGGTCGGATTGCCGCTTCGAGAGTACTCATAGCCACCACGTAATCCCCCAATGCCGTCTTGCACGAATGTCGAGGTCTGATAGATGGGCGGGATGATCGCGCCGGTCAGCGGGTCGAACGCCTGCCCTGCGTGGATAGCGCGAGTGTTGAATCCGTCAGTCATGTTGCTCCAATATCTGTGACTACAAGGGGTCCGTGATCACCACGGCAGTGGTGCGCGTTCATAGAAGTAACCGCCTGACGGTCCATCCGGGGGCAAAGTGGCCAGCCAGACAGCGGTATCCGCTCCCTGTTCGACGGTTCTGGTGGCGTTCGGGCTCATATCGGTCCGCGTGTACCCTGGCGATGCTGCGTTGACGAGAATCCCTCCTTCGCGCAACTCCGCCGCGAGCAACACGGTCAACATGTTCAATGCTGCTTTGGAGATGCGATAGGCAGGAGACTCATCGTCTTCCGTGAGTGTCAGAGACGCCATGCTGCTCGACATGTTCACGATCCGCCCGTACCCAGCGGCCCGCATATGCGGCGCCACCGCCCTGGCGCACGCCCATGCGCCGAACAGGTTGGTGTCCAGAGTCGTTTTGATCCGGTCGAAATCAGGATTCGAAGCCCGGTGGCCCGGCCCATCGATTGCAATGCCGGCATTGTTGACCAGTGCGTCGATCCGACCGAACTCGTCGACGGTTGCGAGGATCGCCCGGTCGATGGAAGCTGGATCGGTCACGTCGAGTTCGACTGCGGAGCTGCGGTATCCGACACCCGCCAACTCGCGTGCAGAACGGTCACCATCGGTCTTGCTTCTCGCCGCCACAACGACGTGGTGGCCCCGCGCGGCAAGTTGCCGGGCGATCTCCAGTCCGATCCCACGATTTCCTCCGGTGACGAGGGCTACCCTGCCCTCCGTCTGATCAAACACCGAACCGATCGGGCCTGAGGAAGTCGAAGCCGCCTTCCTGTGCCCCGCCGAGAGCTTCGCGCGCGGCCATCGCGCCGAATGCCGACGCCATTTTGAACCCGCTGCCCGAAAATCCGGTCGCGCAGTAGATGCGCTGACTCGTGCGCAAGCTCCCCAGCAGCGCGGCCCTGTCATCCGTGTACAGATCCGGATACGCGTCTGATCGTACGATGTCGGGGATCAGCCCGGGCAGGAACTCGGCAATCGTCTCGGCCGTCTCCGCGATCTCTTCCTCGGTGAGTTCTCTGGCCACCGCGGCGGGATCTTTAGCTGGAGATCCGCGGCCGTCGAGCGTGGCCTTCACTGTCACCTGATCCGTTGTCGGCGCGCCGTAAAGGGAGCGATCGCCCGAGATTCGAATGAAGATCGGGAAGTTTTCGGGAGTGAATTGGGTGGCATCGCGGGCGGTGAACCAGCTGAGATAACAACGGTATGGTTGCACGTGCTGGCGCAAGCTGGCGGGAAGCAAGCTCGTCGACCACCCTCCGCCGGCGACAATGACTCGATCGAACGTCCACGAAGAAGTTCCTGAGCTCACAACGACTCCGTCGGACACTTCGCGGATTTCGTCTATCGGCGTGTGCCGCATGACCGTCGCACCATTGGACTGGGCGACGTCCAGTGCAGACAGGACGGCACGATCCGTTCGGAGAAATCCTGCTTCGGGGTCAAAGACGGCACATTCACCGTCACGCAGGTTGTGCTGCGGATACCGCCGTGCCATCTGAGCCTGATCGAGGATCTGGTGGGGGGCGCCGGTGCGCCGTATCGACTCGAGCAGCTCCGGGATGTAGGACCCGTCCGGTGAGCCGATCGAAAGGCCGCCGCACTGAGTCAGAATCGTCTGCGACGATTCCACCTCGAGTTGACGCCACAGATCTCGTGCGCGCTGCAGAATCGGGTAATAGTTGTTCTCTCCCCGATAGGTCATGCGGAACAACCTCGTGTCGCCGCCTACCGCGCTTCGAGCGTGTGCGGGTGATTGTGACTCGAATCCGACCACGGAATCGGTGAGACGGGAAGCTTGCCAGAGGGCCATGCTGCCGATGCTGCCGATGCCGACGACGGCGAGTTGCCCGTCTGTCATCTATAACACCATCCTCAGGAACTGCTTGGTTCTGGGCTCTTTCGGATTCGTGATGACTTCACGTGCATCGCCGCGCTCGACGACGACTCCGCCGTCCATAAACATCAGAGTGTCAGCGACCTCACGTGCGAAACCCATTTCGTGAGTTGCGACGAGCATCGTCATGCCGCGCTGGGCGAGGTCTCGCATGACGGCCAGGACTTCTCCGACCCATTCCGGGTCGAGGGCGCTGGTGGGCTCGTCGAACAGCATGATGCTGGGGTCCATTGCGAGAGCCCGGGCGATCGCGACGCGTTGTTGCTGGCCGCCGGAGAGCTGGGAGGGGTAGTGGTCCTCGTGGCCTTCGAGCCCCACGCTCTTGAGAAGTTCGGCGGCTCGAATTCCAGCTTCTTTCTTCCTGGTTCCCTTGACGAGTACCGGGCCCGACATGACGTTCTCTGCCGCGGTCATATTGGGGAACAGGTTGAACTGCTGGAAGACCACCCCAATCTTCGTGCGCTGCAGGGCGACGCGTTTGGGGCTGAGTGCTTGGTAGGAGTTGGGAGTCTCGTAATATCCGAGATCCTCACCATTGACGCGCAGAACTCCGGAATCGATCGACTCGAGCCCGTCGATGCAGCGCAAAAGCGTGGATTTGCCTGAGCCGCTGGGGCCGATGATGCAGCAGATCTCTCCTGATGCGACATCGAGGTCGATGCTGCGCAACACGGTTCTTTCGCCGAAGCACTTGCGAAGGCCCCGTACGTGGACTGTGCCTAATTCACTCATTTTCCGTCACCAATCTGGATGCTCATGGTCGACGTGATCGATCGGCCAATTGCCGCAGTGGAGCGCGAATACCTCTTCTCGATCAGAGACTGCGGGTAGCTCAACAACAGGGTCATAGCCAGGTACCACAGGCAGGCCACGATCAGCAGCGGGATGGTCTGATACGTTCGCGCGTAGATCAACTGGGCACTCTCGAGGAGCTCAGCAACGCCGAGAACGCTAACCAGCGACGTCTCTTTGAACATTCCGATCACCTGATTGCCGGTTGCTGGAATGATCGACGGCATTGCCTGCGGAATGATGATCTTCCGCATCTTCGTCATCCCGCTCATCCCGAGCGAATCCGCGGCCTCCAGTTGCCCCTTGCCCACTGAGGTGAACCCGCCGCGGATGATCTCCGCCATGTATGCCGCCTCATTGAGTGAGAGGCCGATGATCGCTGCTGTCGTCGCGCTCATGATCTGGTTCACGTTGATGTTCTGTGAAATGTCAGTGAACGGTATCCCGATCGCCAAATGCGGATATAGAGCAGCGAGATTGAACCAGAAGATCAGCTGCACCAGCACCGGGGTACCTCGGAAAAACGTGATGTACCCCGACGCGGCGAGCATGACCGGACGGATCGAGGACGCACGCATCACGGCGACCAGCAACCCGATAAATGTGCCCAGCACCATCGAGACCACCGTCAAGATGAGCGTGAGTCCGAGGCCGCGGAGGATGGACGCAGATGTGAAGTACTCTGCGACCACCCCCCACTGATAATTCGGGTTCGTCGTGAGCGTGTACACGAGGCCAGCTGCAATCAGGATGAAAGCTACCCAGGCGATGTACTCGGCCACGCTTCTGCGGTGGATTCTCGGCTTCTCTGACGCGTCCACGATGTTTGCCTTCCCTGTCGTACTGCTACGAACGAAAACCGATGCTCTCGAAGAAATGCCGCTACTGCAGCAACGTTGCTGTCGTGATCGCACCCGCACCCAAGCCCCAAGCGTTCAGGGCCTTCTTGTATTGGGGGCTGTCCAGTACCGACTGCGTCGCAGCGTGCAAGGCGGGGATCAGCGGGGAATCCTTCGCAATCCCAAGCGCGACAAGATCGGTTCCGGTTTCCTTCTTATACTGCGGGGTCAGCAGTTCGAACGACTGCGACTGCTGCTTCGCCGCCCAACCCAGCGAGCTGGTGTCATAGAACACGCCATCAATCCGCTTGGAAGCGAGCTGGGTAAGCGCGCCTTGAACATTCGGCAGAACGACAGCCGTCACGTCCTTGCCGCCACTGGCTTCACACTTCTTCGAGATTAGCGGGACATACTGTTCGGCCTGAGTCGAACCCAGGGTTACACCGATGGTGTGACCGCACAACGAATTGTTGGCCAAGCTCAACTTCATCGGATTGCCCGCACTGACCACCAGCGAGGAGCCGGCGGCCCAATAATTGATCATGCTGAGCACCTTCAACCGTGCAGGGGTTGCGCTCATGTCGGTCGCGGTGAAGTCGTAACGACCGGCCGCGATCCCGGGAACGATGGTGTCGAACGACACGTTCTCGATCACGATCTTCAGTCCAAGCTTCTTACCGATCAGCCGTGCGAAATCCGGGTTGAACCCGATCGCCGTTGCGTTGTCGGAGGCAAGGTAGGAAGTCGGTGGATAGTTCAGATCCATCGCAACCCTCAGCGTCCCTGCCTTCTTCGTCGAAGCCGGCAACAGCTTGACCGCAGCAGGATCGACCTTTACGCCGTCAGTGATGCTGGCTTTGCTCGATCCGCCAGCGGCGGGTGTATCTCCGCTTGCGGTGGCGCTGCAGCCGCTAATGGCTAGCAGCACCGCTGCGCTTGCGGCGGCTATAGACAGCCTTCTT
>JBDTAD010000159.1:0-5151 GCA_039924815.1 Lacisediminihabitans sp. | reverse complement strand
GCATCGCTGTGGGCTTCATTTGGAGCGACGCTCCCGGCATTTCTCCTCATCGCATACGGCGCGCTGCTCGCGGCGTCTGATCCTGAGACAGCGAAGGGAGTAATGACTGCACCGCTGGAAACCATCGCATTGATGGTTCCGGCCTGGTACCTGATCCCTGTGCTGGCGGTAACAATATTCAGCCTGCTGTCTGGGGTTGCGTTCAGCGTGTACTCTGGCGGGTTTGCACTGCGGGCTGTTGGAGTGCGCATCTCCCGTCCCTGGAGCGTTGTAGCGACAGGCGCAGCAGTTCTCCTTATTGCGATGCTCATCATCCTTTCTGGCGTAGGAATCGCGGATGTCTTCCGGGACTTCGCGACGACCCTCGCCGTTCCGGTCGCTGCTTGGGCGGGAATTTTTGCTGCCGAAGTAATGATTCGGCGCAAGCGCTTCGACGAGGATTCGCTGTTGAAGCCCGGAGGAATCTACCCAGCCGTCAACTGGGTGAATCTCTCCATGCTGGTCATTGCCTCGGTAGTCGGCTTCGGGTTCACCACGGCGACGGTTGGCTGGTTGTCGTGGCAGGGGTATGGCTTTGCGCTCTTCGGCTTCCCGATCCATGGCGAGATTGCTGCGAGTGATCTCGGCGTTCTTCTTGCTTTGGGGCTTGGGCTGCTCACGCCTCTCGCTGCCGGGATCTCGACCGTTCGGCAGCAGGAGCGCTCGGCGCTCTAGGCGTGTCTGGCAGGCCGAAACCGGTCGCCTCGCTGGAAAGTAGACTGTGCAGATGCCCTATACCGTCGCAGAAGTCAACGCTGTCGTGGAGCGCCTATGGCCGCTTTCAGGCGCTGAAGCTTGGGATGCGCCCGGTCTACTCTCGGGTGATCCGTCGGCCTCCGTCAGTCGCATCCTGCTCACGGTCGATATGGTCGGCGACGTTGCAACAGAGGGTATCGAGCGTGGGATTGACCTCATCATTGCCCATCACCCACTTCTCCTGCGCGGTGTCAGTTCGGTGGCGGAGGATCGCTATAAGGGTGCCGTGCTGGCGTCGTTAATTCGCGCTAACTGCGCACTTATTGCTGCCCATACCAACGCGGATGTTGTGGAGAGCGGCACCTCGGCAGTCCTTGCCCAGCGGTTGGGGCTGCTTGACACCGCACCGATCACCCCAGGAATGACCACCACGCGGGGCATAGGGCGCACAGGGAAGCTGTCGGAGCCCATGTCTCTGGGCAGGCTTGCGCGAACACTGGCGGACCTTCTGCCGCCCACAGCTTCCGGAGTGAGGGTCGCGGGAGACTACGACCGGCCAGTGCAGAAGATCGCCCTCTGTGGGGGTGCGGGGGATTCGCTCTTGTCTGAACCAGCGGTGCTCGCCTCCGACGTGTACATCACCTCGGACTTGCGACACCACCCGGCGTCGGAAGCGCGCGAGAACGCGCGACTGCGCGGGGGACCGGCTCTGATCGATGTATCCCACTGGGCGAGCGAATGGCTGTGGCTTGACACCGCTGCGGCCGAGCTCACTGCGGCACTGCCCGGGATAGCTATCGCCGTGAGCGAGACGCGAACGGACCCGTGGGACTTCAGCATTGTCCAATAAGTGATCGTGGACGCGATGCACACCATTCCAGTTGAACCGCGAATAACCAAGTGAGGGCATCATGCCGATGAAAGCCAGTCCAGACGATCAGGCACACCTGCTCGACCTCCAGGCCGCTGATACGCGGCTGAACCAGCTCGATCACCGGGCGAAGACGCTGCCCGAGATTGGCGCTCTCGCCAGTCTCGCGGAAGGGCTAGCCACACTTCGCCAGGAGTTGATGTCGACGACGGGAGCGCTCGAAGACGCGGAACTCGAACTCAGTCGCATCGAGGCGGATGTTTCTGTCGTAGAGACCAGGATCGCGCGCGACACCGATCGCATGCAGTCAACATCCTCCGTCAAAGACGTTGCGGGCTTCGAAGCCGAACTCACCGGACTACGTCGGCGCCAGCTCGAGCTCGAAGAGGTTGAGCTGGAAGTGATGGAGCGAGTGGAGAATCTCCAGAGCGCGGTACGCGAGGCACGCACCGCACTAGACGAGGCGGAGGCGCGGGTCAGCGAGGTTGAGGCCGAGCGGGATGCTGCCCTGGCCGCGATCACCAGTGAGCGGCAGCATGCGGCCGCTAATCGATCGAGCATTGCAAGCGTGCTACCGGAAGACCTTCTCGCGCTCTACGAGCGCCAGCGCAACCGGTATGGACTCGGTGCGTCCTTCCTTCGCGGCGGTGTGTCTGGCGCGAGCGGCGTTAAACTCACGGAGAGCGATATGGCTGTGGTGCGGGCCGCCGCGCCCGACGACGTGTTGATATGTCCAGATAGCAACGCAATTTTGGTCCGCACCGACGAATCTGGTCTGTAGTCGACAGCGCACCTAGACTGGATGCGAATGGGTCGGCAAGACGGTCGCGTTGCTTTTTCGGAAGCACCGAGGAACGTCCGGGCTCCGCAGAGCAGGATGGTGGGTAACGCCCACCCGGGGTAACCCGCGAGAAAGTGCAACAGAAAGCAAACCGCCGCTGTGCTGTTTCCGAAAGGCGACACACGGAGGTAAGGGTGAAACGGTGGTGTAAGAGACCACCAGCGATTCGTGCGAACGAGTCGGCTAGGTAAACCTCGTCCGGAGCAAGGTCAGACAGAAGGCGTTACGGGTTGCTCGCCCAGTCTTCGGGTAGACCGCTAGAGGTGTGCGGCAACGTACATCGTAGATAGATGACCGTCCAGCATCGCAAGATGGGGACAGAACCCGGCGTATCAGCCGGCCCATTCACTCCTGCAGGTAGTCGCGCGGTTACGCACCGCTGGCAAGCGCTGCCGCCCCGAGGATGCCGGCGTTATTACGGAGTGTTGCTGGCACGATCGGCGTTGTGAGCTCGAGAAGCGGCAGGAAGTCTTCGTACTCCTTGGACACACCACCCCCGACCACGAAGAGGTCCGGTGAAAAGTAAGCCTCAAGGTGCGAGTAATACTTCTGCAGACGTCCGGCCCACTGTTGCCAGGTGAGTTCGTCACGCTCCTTGGCTGAATATGCGGCCTGAGTCTCGTAGTCGACACCGTCGATCTCGATATGGCCGAGTTCCGCATTAGGAATGAGTACGCCGTTATAGATAAGTGCGGTGCCGATCCCCGTTCCCAGAGTCGTCATGATCGTGAGCCCTGTCGCGCTTTTCGCTGCTCCGTAACGATTCTCGGCATAGCCAGCCGCATCCGCGTCATTGACGAAGTGGATATCGCGTTTAAGCGCCTTCTCGAAGAGACGCTCCGCTTCTAGCCCGATCCACTTTTTGGAAACATTCGCAGCAGAGAGCGTTTTACCCTTGATGATGATCGCGGGAAAGCAGACACCGACTGGCTCTTTTTTGCCGAGGTGTCCCAGTTTCTTGAGCAATTTGTGCACGGTCGAAACTATGGCGTCGGGCTCACCTCCATGCGGCGTCGCGATCTTGATTCGGTCGCTCAGCAACTCACCGGTGGTGACGTCGACTACTGCCCCTTTGATGCCGGTACCCCCGATATCGATACCAACTGCTGCGTTGCTCATGCTGTCCATTCTCGTGTCGTGGAAGCCACTATCAGTTCTGATCAGATCAGGGCAGGGTGAGTACTTCTGCGCCGCGCTCGGTGACCACAAGGGTGTGTTCCCACTGCGCTGTGATGCTGCGGTCTTTGGTTACCACTGTCCAGCCGTCATCCCACATTTCCCAATCCTGACTGCCGAGAGTGAGCATCGGCTCGATGGTGAAGACCATGCCCTGCACTATTTCGGTATCAAAGTCGGGGGAGTCGTAGTGCGGAATTATGAGGCCAGAATGGAACGCCTCGCCCACGCCGTGCCCGGTGAAGTCTCGCACGACGCCGTACCTGAACCGCCGAGCGTACGACTCGATTGCGCGTCCAATGACGTTGACCCGCCTACCCGGAGCGACAGCTTTGATTCCACGATTCATGGCCTCTCGAGTGCGTTCAACGAGCGCTAGTGCGTCATCGCTGCCGTGGCCCGCGATGAACGTGCGATTGCTGTCGCCGTGCACGCCATTCTTATATGCGGTGATGTCGATGTTGACGATGTCGCCGTCTTCGAGGACGGTGTCGTCTGGGATTCCATGACAGATCACTTCGTTGACCGAACTGCACAGTGATTTGGGAAATCCACGGTAACCGAGAGTCGATGGGTATGCGTCGTTGGCGATCATGAAGTCGTGACCGATCGCATCTAGCTCATCGGTGGTGATGCCCGGGCGGATGCTCGCGCCCACGAGTTCGATGGCCTGCGCCGCGATCCTGCCGGATGCCCTGATCCGCTCCACGGCCTCGGGTGAGTAGACATCGGTGCCTTGGAATGCTGCTGGTGCCGCGTTGCCGACGTATTCTGGTCGGATAATGTGCTGGGGAACTGATCGCGGCGCGGAGGTCCGACCGCGCATCAGGTGTCCTTCAGAATCCCGAGGCATAATACGACTCTAGTTCTCTGGGAGGTTCTCATGGCCGAGTGGTACTACAACATCCGAACTGGTGAAGTCGAAGAAGGGCGTCAGTCGCTGCCTGCCGATCTCGATGGGCCCTTTGCCACGCAGGAAGAGGCGGCTCATGCGACCGAGATCATTGCGGAACGCGCCCGCAAATGGGCGGCTGAAGACGCCCATCGCAGCTAGCCCGATCCCAAGAGTCACAGAGTCCGCGACTCCTTAGATCAGTCCCTGTGCGACCATTGCGTCTGCAACGCGCACGAATCCTGCCGCGTTGGCTCCCACGACGTAGTCTCCGGGATGATCGTAGGTATCTGCTGCCTCATAGGCAGCGCGGTGAACGTCGCGCATGATCTCACGCAGTTTAATCTCGCTCGCGTCAAAACCCCAGCGCTGTCGTGAGGCGTTCTGACTCATTTCGAGCGCCGAGGTGGCGACGCCACCGGCGTTTGCCGCCTTGCCCGGGCCGAAGAGCACCCCGGCCTCATGAAAAACTTCGACAGCCGTTGGCGTGCACGGCATGTTGGCACCTTCTGCGACGGCGATCACGCCGTTCGTAACGAGCGTACGAGCGTCCTCGACGGTGAGTTCATTCTGGGTCGCGCTAGGCAGTGCAATCTGCCCGGGCACATCCCACACGCGACCAGAGTTGATGAAGCG
>JBDTAD010000158.1:0-4541 GCA_039924815.1 Lacisediminihabitans sp. | reverse complement strand
ATGCCAGCCTGCTTGGTCATGGTGCGCACGTCGTTGCGCTGTTCGCTAGTCATCAGCGTCACCACCACGCCCTCGTTGCCGGCACGCGCCGTACGACCGGAGCGGTGCAGGTACGCCTTGTGCTCGGCCGGTGGGTCGACGTGGATAACGAGCTCGATGTCGTCCACGTGAACGCCGCGAGCTGCGACATCCGTTGCCACCATCACCTTGACGCTGCCATCGCCGAACGCGGCGAGGTTACGGTCGCGCTGCGGCTGCGAGAGATTGCCGTGCAGGTCGACGGCGGGAATGCCAGCGTCCGTCAACTGGCGTGCCAGCTTCTTGGCGTGGTGTTTGGTACGCATGAAGAGGATGCGGCGTCCGGTGCCCGAGGCGAGCTTCTTTATGAGTTCGTTCTTGGCATCCACCGAGTCAACTTCGAACACGTGATGGGTCATGGCGTCGACGTGCGAGTGCTCGTCGTCGACGGAGTGAAGCACCTCGTTGTGGAGGAAACGCTTCACAATCTTGTCCACGCCGTTGTCGAGGGTGGCCGAGAACAGCAAGCGCTGGCCGTTGTTCGGGGTCTTGTCGAGGATGCGCGTGACGACCGGCAGGAAGCCCAGGTCGGCCATGTGGTCGGCCTCGTCGAGCACGGTGATCTCCACAGCATCCAACGCGACGAAGCCCTGCTTCATGAGGTCCTCGAGGCGGCCGGGGCAGGCTACGACGATGTCGATGCCGCCCTTGAGTGCCGCGACTTGACGCTGCTGCGAAACGCCACCGAAGATCGTGGTGATCTTCAGGCCGTAGGCCTCGGCGAGAGGTTCCATCGCGTGAGTGATCTGGGTGGCCAATTCGCGGGTCGGCGCGAGCACCAGACCGAGCGGGCGACCCGGGCGGCGGTGGCCGCCGGCAAGCTTGCCGCCGAGGCGGGTCACCATGGGGATTGCGAAGGCGAGAGTCTTGCCGCTGCCGGTCTTGCCGCGGCCTAGCACGTCGCGCCCGGCGAGCGAGTCTGGCAGGGAGTCAACCTGGATCGGGAAGGGGGAGGTAATGCCCTCTGCCGTGAGTTTCGCGACGAGAGGGGCGGGCACGCCGAGCGTGCTGAAAGTTGCTTCAGACATAAAAGTGTTGTGGTGCCTTTCGGGCATCGGTATTCGAGAGCGCGCTAGCACTGGTCGAACAAGTGGCGAGAGTGACGGTGGTCACAATCGATCGCCGGAGAAAGTGTCTACGAACCAGCTTTGTACTGGTGAGAAGAGAAAGCGTTCAACGACGCAGGGAGCTCAAAGTGAACTCGCAAGTGTCTCAACTCTAGCAGAGACGTTTTCGCGCCGGTCTTGCGCCCTAGACCAGCCGCACTCGCCCCCGCGAATGACCAACACGTAGGCCCTCTCTACCAACCCGTTCTTCGCCCAAATGAAGGAGTGGCGGATGTCGTCGCCCGCAATCCCGGGGGTCTCCCCGCGCTGGGAGCGCTCCACTCCTTCATTTGGGACCTAGCAAGAGAGAGGGACAGACGGATGCGCGCCGGACCGAACGGGATACCGCGGTTGCAGAATCCGGGCTAGTAGATCCCTGCATAGCGCTCGCCGACGGGGATTTCCACGGCGAGAGTGTTTCCCGCCTGGGCAAGCGGGCAGGCCCAGGCGGGGTCGTACGCGCAGGACGGGTTGTAGGCAAAGTTGAAGTCGAGCACGAGGGATTCCGGATGCGCACCCGGTCCCAGATCCGCACCCTTGATCGTGTCGAGAAGGTAGCGCCCGCCACCGTAGGTTCCGCCGGCTCGGCCGGCCCGGGCATCCTTCACCGGCACGAAGATACCGCCGCCGTAGCTGGTAAGTAGCCACACGTCCAGGGTGCCGATTTCGGGGAGCGAAACGCGCCCCAGCCGCTCGAACGGCACGATTCCGTCCGTGCCAGTCTCCACATCCAGTCGCGCTGGTTCCGTTTCTAACAGCTCGGCCTCGAATCTCCAGGAGGGGTCGTACGGTGCAATGGGAAGGCCGGTGAATCCGGCCAGATCGTCCGGAAGCAGTGGCGTCGACGGGTGATCGAAGAAGAGCTCGTCTCGCTCCGCCTGCCAAACCTGATGCCCGATTGCAGGGGCGGATGCTGCGCGCACTTCAGCGTAAAGCGCGAATACGCGGCGCCGCCAGTCGGCGACCTGCAGAGCTGTCATGGCGTAAGGCTACGCGCCGAACCGGGAATGTCGAGGGAAGATCTATCGTTGTCCCCCAAGAGCAAAGGAGCAACCATGAAGGCACTACTGGGCGACACCGTGATCGCCGAGGCACCGAAGGAAGATTTGGTTTCGATCGAGGGCAACTGGTACTTTCCGCCGTCGAGCGTGAAGAGCGAGTTTCTGGTCGAGAGCGCAACGCCATACACCTGCCCGTGGAAGGGTGTGTGCCAGTACTTCAGTGTCAAAGACGGCGAGGCCCTGCTGCAGGACCGTGCCTGGAGCTACCCCACCCCCTATCCGACCTCGTTTGAGCGGGTTGGCAAGGACTACAGCAATTACGTGGCCTTCTGGAAAGAAGTGAAGGTTACCGAGTAATACCCCTCGCTTCGGCGAGACAGACGCTGCCGAATACCATGGCACGGTGAGCTCACCACACGACCAGTCCCACTATCAGGTTCGATTCGACTGGGGCGTGGCGGGAGTCCGTGCTGTCGCGCAGGATGCGGATGTAATCGTGTTGGTCGATGTGCTGAAGACTTCGCCAGTGCTTGAGCTTCCGGATGTTGCTGCCGCAGTCATCGAGGGTGGCTTCCGCAACCGCACAGCGGTCGCGCAGTGGGTGCTCGCCCATCAGGCCGAGAAGGGTGACCGCAGCTACGTTGCCGTGATCGCCGCGGGCGACGCTCGGGACGACGGCAGCGTTCGATTCGCCGTGGAAGACCTGCTCGCTGCTGGGGCGATAATCGATGCGCTCGCCACCGCGGGCATCGACTTCGTCTCTCCGGAAGGCGCCGCGGCTTGCGCGGCCTTCACTGGCCTGCATCGTGCGATCGCACATCTGGCAACAGCCTCGTCAAGCGGCCACGAGTTGACGACCTTGGGCCGCGGCGACGAGATCGCACCGGCAATTCAATTGGATGTCGACACAGAGGTTTTGGCAGCCCGAAGAGTCACGTAGTTTAGAGCGATGCAGACTTCCGCAGAGGCGCTCGTCCACATTGACAATTTCACGATGACGTTCGGCAAGACCACGGTCATCGATAACCTGTCATTCGACATCAACAGGGGCGAGACCTTCGGGTTCCTGGGCAGCAATGGATCTGGCAAGACCACGACCATTCGGGCCCTCCTCGGGATTTACCAGCCGACCGCTGGCACTCTGCACATCGACGGAAAGCCGTTCAGTCCCGACGACGGCAGCAGCCTTGGGTACCTTCCGGAGGAGCGTGGACTCTACAAGAAGGAGTCCGTCATCGACGTTATGGTCTACTTCGGGCGCCTCAAGGGCCTCACGCATCAAGCGGCCAAGGACTGGTCGATGGGGTATCTCGAGCGGGTGGCGCTCGCCGACAAGGCAGTCGTTCGTCTCGACAAGCTCTCTGGCGGGCAGCAGCAGAAGGTTCAGCTCGGCGTCACGATCATGAACAAGCCTGAGTTGCTCATCCTCGACGAACCGACCAAGGGTTTCGACCCGGTCAATCGCCGCCTCCTCATGGACATCATTGAAGATCAGAAGAAGGCGGGCGCCACCGTCATGATGGTCACCCACCAGATGGAAGAGGTCGAACGCCTCTGCGATCGAGTCATCCTCTTGAAGGATGGCCGATCAGAGGCGTACGGCACGATCGGCGAGGTGCAAGACCAATACGGCGGGGAGATCATCCGTCTGCGCTATTCGGGCGGCGTGATCCCGCCGTCGAAGTTCTACACGATCACCCTTCAGCAGGCGAACTACGCAGAGCTGGCATTGACGGATGACGCCGACCAGTCGGTCATTCTGCGTGAATTGGTAGACGGTGGTGTGCAGGTGCGCGAATTCACGACCAGCAAGCTCTCGCTCGATGACATCTTCGTTCGCGTCTACGGCGACGAGATGTCTGGCGCACAGACCACCAAGGCAGGGGAGTAACCATGGCCAGGCATAATCTTCGGGTGGTCGTCGGCTTCGAGGTCCGGCGCACGCTTACCACGAGGCGATTCTGGATCTCCACCCTCGTGGTTCCGGTCGTGATCGGCATCGTTTTTGCGCTCGTCTTCCTCAGCAACTCCTCCACTTCAAGCAGCGTGGATTCGCAGAAGACCGAGAAACTCGCCTTTTCTTACAGTGACGCCTCCGGCCAAATCAACGATGCGATCGCAACCAAACTGGGCGGCACGCAGGTCACGGATGCTGACCAGGCGATTGCCGCGGTGAAGTCCGGCAAGCTCCACGCCTTCTTCGAGTACCCCGCTAATCTGGCCAAGCAGCCGGTGAAGACCTACGGGGTGGACGAGGGTATCTTCGCCAACGGCAAGTACTCCTCGATCGCGACGACGCTGCTGCAGCTCAGTGCGCAACAGAAGATTGGGTCACCCGAACTTGCGGCGCTCGCGC
>JBDTAD010000157.1:0-2293 GCA_039924815.1 Lacisediminihabitans sp. | reverse complement strand
CAAGCGATAACTGAAACGGAGCGCGACAATGGCCCAACCGGCATTGGTCAGCAGTATCTTTGACCAACTCCTCAAGGATCGCATCATCTGGCTTGGCTCAGAGGTGCGAGACGAGAACGCCAACGAGATCTGCGCGAAGATCCTTCTGCTTGCAGCGGAGGACCCGAAGCGTGACATCTTCCTCTACGTGAACTCACCCGGCGGTTCGATCACCGCTGGCATGGCGATCTACGACACGATGAAGTTCGTGCCGAACGATATCGTCACCGTTGGCATTGGTCTTGCGGCCTCAATGGGGCAGTTCCTGCTCTCTTCCGGCACCAAGGGCAAGCGATACATCACCCCGAACGCGCGCGTGCTGTTGCATCAGCCGTCCGGTGGCTTCGGCGGAACCGCCGCGGACATCCAGACCCAGGCTGGAGTCATCCTCGATATGAAGAAGCGGATGGCCGAGCTCACGGCCGAACAGACCGGCAAGTCGGTCGAGCAGATTCTCATCGATAACGACCGTGACAACTGGTTCAACGCCCAGCAGGCCCTCGAGTACGGGTTTGTTGACCACCTGCGTGAGTTTGCCTCCGACGTGGTCGGCGGCGGCGGAACCGACGAGAACATCTCCGCGGCCGACGCGGCGAAGAAGTAGGGACGACGACAATGGAATTCACCGGATTCACTCGGCCCGCCGGCGGTATGGCACCCGCAGCAGAGGCGCGTTACATTCTCCCGACCTTCGAAGAGCGCACGGCCTACGGCTACAAGCGTCAGGACCCGTACGCGAAGCTGTTCGAGGACCGCATCATCTTCCTCGGTGTGCAGATCGATGACGCGTCCGCAGATGACGTCATGGCACAGCTCCTCGTACTCGAGAGCCAGGACCCTGACCGCGACATCGTCATGTACATCAACTCACCCGGTGGATCCTTCACCGCGATGACGGCGATTTACGACACGATGCAGTATGTGCGTCCGCAGATCCAGACCGTGGTTCTCGGCCAGGCTGCTTCGGCGGCAGCTGTGATTCTCGCTGCGGGTACGCCGGGCAAGCGCCTTGCGTTGCCGAACGCGCGCATCCTCATCCACCAGCCTGCTGCTGGGTCCGAGGGATCGAGCCAGGCATCAGACATTGAGATTCAGGCACGCGAGATCCAGCGGATGCGGGTCTGGCTTGAAGAGACCCTGTCGCGCCACTCGAACCGCACGATTGAGCAGGTTCACAAAGACATCGACCGCGACAACATCCTGAGCGGCGAGCAGGCCCTCGAATACGGCCTAGTCGACCAGGTGCTGACCAGCCGCAAGAACCTGCCGGCTATCACCAAGTAGTACGCCTCACCCGTCGGGAGGCTCAGGGACCGCTGTGGTCCCTGAGCCTCGTCGAAGGGTTTTTTCTCTTACTCCGGCTTCTTCTTACGGCCGGTCAGCAGGAGCGTCACGCCCACGGCGAGTCCCACTGCTAGCACGGCGCCGCCGATCCAGAGGACTGCTCCACCGTCGTCGCTGTTGTCTGCTGCGGTGCGAGGGTCCGGTGCGGGAGTTGCATTCGCGTCGCCATTGGGCTTGAGCGTGCCATGGCAGTCGGGGGCCGTCTTTGACCCCTTGCTGACCACGGCATCCGAAGACGCAGGGCTCCAGGTGAAGGTGAAGTCATCTGACACCGGGTGCCCGTCGGTCGAGATCACCTGCCAGACGACCTCATACTTGCCCGGTGCACCGAGAGCGGCCGGGGTGGATATCCCCGGGCCATCCACTTTCACGCAACCATCGCCGTAGTACAGGCCCTGCGCGTCTCGCACCTGGAGCGCAAAGCCAGCGCCCTTTCCGATGTTCAGCAGGATGTCGTTGGTGATGATCGAGAACTGCTCCGGCAGCACCGTCAGGGTTTCACCTGCCTTCGGTGTCGACTGCACGAGGTAGTTGTGGGCTTGTGCGGCGGTGCTTATGACGAGCACCGAGCCGAGCGCTAATATTGCGGCGATGCCTGCCGCGAGCGCTCGCTTCACCGGGTCGCTCCGCGGCGGAAGGCGACGATGCCGAGAACGGCGCCGACGGCACCGAGCACGAGTCCACCGATGCCGAGACCCCGTGCGACGGTGTCACTGGAGGACGCTGCGGCAGCGTCGGGTGCAGGAGCCTCTGTGGAAGTCACAGTGGGTGTCGTGGCCGAGCTGTGTGCTGCGGGTGGGGCGTCGTTGACGTAGAGAACCGGCGCAGGGTGCGCCGCATTCTCGGTCGTTTCGACCCAACTCACGGTGCTGCCATCGCTGTACCCCTGCAGAGCCTTGAACACGATTTT
>JBDTAD010000156.1:0-3749 GCA_039924815.1 Lacisediminihabitans sp. | reverse complement strand
CCGAAGGAAAGCAAATGTCGAGCGTGAGCGGTGCGCCGTCTGCCGTTCCGTAGACGACATCGCTCGTGACCGGGATGGTGGGGTTCGTCTTCACCTGCGGATACACGGGCTGGGCCACGGGTTTCAGCGCCACCGATTCGTTACCGCGGGGCGTGCATCCGGCCAGCACACAGGCCAGAAGCACCAGCGCCGCCACGCTCGCGATCGCTGCTCGCCGTGGCGAAGCAGTGGGGGTCAGGCGCCTCAATGTAGAAACCAATCTGTGATTCCGGCCAATCTAGTGCGCTTTGCTGCGTAATCGGGTAACGTAGTTCAGTCGGCTCTAGACATCTCGAAGTCTCGCGAATGGGTTTGTAAGTCTTTCGGGCCGGTTTCTCAACCTCTGACTACTCCTCAGCAGGTCTGAGTAAAATCACGTATGTGAACGGTCCTGGTCAAAGAACGCCCGGGTTCCCGCAGAAGCGCAGCTTGTTGGTTGCGTGCTGCCATGCAACTAAACAACCCGGAAAGAACCATGCCCAATTTTAAAAAGCCGGCCGCATCAGGCCGACCAGTCAAGAAGTACAACTCTGCCGGAGCCTCCAAGCCCGGCAGTCGCAGCGAGGGACACCGCGGATTTCACGCGGATGCACCCGTGAAGAAGCAGCGCTGGAACGCGGATGAGCGTGCCAAGCGCACCGGCGACAACGCGAGCGGCGGAGACCGTCGTCCCAACTGGACTCCCAGCGAAGATCGCCCGTCGCGTCCCGCCTATGGTGACCGTGCCCAGCGCACCGAGCGCCCTGCTTACGGTGACCGTGCCAACCGCACGGAACGTCCGTCGTATGGTGACCGCGCGCAGCGCACCGAGCGTCCGAGCTATGGAGACCGTGCCAACCGCACCGAGCGTCCGTCGTATGGTGACCGCCCCGCGCGCACCGAGCGTCCCTCGTACGGTGATCGTCCGGCTCGCACGGACCGGCCCGCATACAATGACCGCAGCAATGACCGTGGCAATGACCGCACACCGCGCACCGATCGTCCGTCGTACAACTCGGATCGCACCGAGCGTCCCTCGTACGGAGATCGTCCCGCCTACAACGACCGCAACAGCGAGCGCCCTGCCCGTACCGAGCGTCCGTCGTATGGCGACCGTCCGGCTCGCACGGAGCGTCCCTCGTACAACGATCGCGCACCGCGCACCGATCGCCCGGCGTACAACTCGGATCGTCCGGCTCGCACCGAGCGTCCCTCGTATGGAGATCGTCCCGATCGCCCGTCGTACAACGACCGCAACAGCGACCGTTCTGCTCGTCCGTCCTACGGTGACCGCACTGAGCGCCCGTCCTACGATCGCCCGCAGCGCTCCTACGACGATCGCCCCAAGCGTTCGTTCGACGATCGCCCCAAGCGCGACTACGCCGAGCGTCCGCCACGTCGCAGCAGCGACCTGTACCCGGCACGCGACGCAGGTTCACACGCTCACCAGCAGCACGATGACGTCGTGCTCGAGCACCTCGAGGCTCAGGTCGTCACCGCGGCCGAGGTCGACGGTACGACCTGGGCAGATCTCGGCATCGGCGACAACATGAGCCGCCAGCTGGTCGCGATGGGGGCTCCAAGTCCGTTCCCGATCCAGGCAGCAACGATTCCGGATGTGCTGGCTGGCAAGGACGTTCTTGGCCGCGGCCGCACAGGCTCAGGTAAGACCATCGCCTTTGGTGCACCGCTCGTCGAACGCCTCATGGAGAACCATGGTGGCGCAGGGCGCAAGCCCGGCCGCAAGCCGCGTGCGCTCATCCTGGCTCCGACCCGCGAGCTCGCGATGCAGATCGACCGCACCGTGCAGCCGATCGCGCGCAGCGTTGGCCTGTTCACCACCACGATCGTCGGCGGCGTTCCGCAGTTCAAGCAGGTCTCCACACTGCAGCGCGGCGTTGACATCGTCATTGCGACCCCCGGTCGCGTTGAGGACCTCATCGAACAGGGCCGTCTCGACCTGAGCGAGGTCTTCGTGACCGTGCTCGACGAGGCCGACCACATGTGTGACCTGGGCTTCCTCGAGCCGGTGCAGCGCATCCTGAACGAAACGAAGGCTGGCGGCCAGAAGCTGCTGTTCTCCGCGACCCTTGACAAGGGCGTTGCCACCCTTGTCAAGCAGTACCTCAAGGAGCCGGCTGTTCACGAGGTCGTCGGCGAAGACCAGTCCTCGGCGACCATCGACCACCGCGTGCTCCTCCTTGAGCAGCGCGACAAGTTCCGCATCATCGAGGAACTCGCTGGCGGCGAGCACAAGACGCTCATCTTCGCTCGCACTCGTGCCTTTGCGGAACAGCTTGCTGACCAGCTCGAAGATGCCGGCATTCCGGCGACGAGCCTGCACGGTGACCTCAACCAGTCACGCCGCACGCGCAACCTCTCGCTGCTGACTACCGGTCGCGTCAAGGTTCTGGTGGCGACGGATGTTGCTGCCCGCGGCATCCACGTCGACGACATCACCCTGGTGATCCAGGCTGACCCGCCGGACGAGTACAAGACCTACCTGCACCGCTCTGGCCGGACCGGTCGCGCGGGCAAGGTTGGCACAGTCGTCACTCTTGTGACACGTGCTCGCCGTCGCCGCATGGACGAGCTTCTCGGTCGCGCGGAGATCAAGGCCTCGATGACGCCTGTCGCCCCCGGCGATGCGGTGCTCGAGGAGCTTGCTGCGCTGTAACTAGTCCTGTTGTAAAACGGCGCTCACCCTGCGGGGTGGGCGCCGTTTTACGTGCGGGTGCCGGAGTGACGGAATACTCCGGATTCCACGCACTCGCCACTGTTACGACACACACGTTAATAGCGCGCAACATTTATCGACGTACCGCCGGATTGGCAGCAGTGTATTACGAACAGCCCGTCGAGAGGCGAGTCTGTGAGCGCCGGCAGCCGCGGCGATCCCTCGAGCTTCGTCACTAAGGACCATCATCATGCCGAACCAAACCTTGACCGCTGCTGCACTGGAAAACCGTTGGGTTGATCGCTCGCGGCCGACAACCCCCCAGGGGTGGCTAGACCGTGCCGTCGAGGTGGCTGACATTCTGGCGGCGGATGCGGTCGAGCGCGACGTCGCAGGCAAGCCTCCTCATGACGAGGTGCGCCTACTGAAGGATTCGGGACTAGTCACGCTGCTCGGCCCGCTCGAGCACGGAGGGGCAGGTCAGAGTTGGGAGACCACCTACAAGGTGATCCGAATCATCGCGCGTGGTGATGGCTCGATCGGCCAGCTTCTCGGTTACCACTATCTCTGGGCGTGGGCTGCGCGACTGGTGGCAACAGACGAGCAAATCGCTGCGGTGGAGAAGCTCTACACCGAGAACAACTTCCTGTTCGGGGGCGCTGTGAATCCCCGGGACGCCGATCTCAGCGTCGTCGAAGACGGAGATGATCTCGTTTTCACTGGCCGAAAGTCGTTTTCGACGGGTGGCGTAGTTTCAGACCTGACTGTGCTCGAGGGCATCCTCAAGGGAACCGATACACACATCTTCGCGATCGTTCCGACCGACCAGCCTGGCATTGTGTTTGGCGGAGACTGGGACAACCTTGGCCAGCGGCTTACTGAGTCCGGTTCGGTGGAGATTCGGGATGTGCGCACCAGTTGGGCTTCGGCTGCCGGTTTCGTTGACCGGGTATTCCAGCCACTCACTTACAACACGCTCAATGTCCCAGTCATTCAGCTCGTGTTCGCTAACTTCTATCTCGGCATTGCTCAGGGCGCAGTTGAAAAGGCCGCG
>JBDTAD010000155.1:0-5366 GCA_039924815.1 Lacisediminihabitans sp. | reverse complement strand
CGACTTGTTCGGGGGAGCGGTTGACCGCGAGCCCGCGATGCTCCGCGGCCGCCACGATCGTGCGACCGAGCGGATGTTCGGACGCAACCTCGAGCCCTGCGGCCAGCTGCAGCATCCGCGCTTCGTCGCCCGCGAGTGTCGTGATCTCGGTGACCTCCGGCATCCCGCGGGTGAGCGTGCCGGTCTTATCGAAGACGATGGTGTCGATCTTCGATAGACGTTCGAGCGCGTCGCCGCCCTTCATCAGCACGCCGTGGCGTGCACCATTGCCGAGCCCGGCGACCAGCGACACGGGGGTCGAGATGACGAGGGCGCCCGGGCAGGCGATGACGAGGAAGGTCAGGGCGTATTCGACATCACGAGTGATCGCGAAGACCAGTACGGCGAGAACGACGATGGTCGGTGTGTAGATGTTCGCGAATCGATCGAGGAACCGCTGGGTTTTAGTTTTAGTCTCCTGTGCCTCTTCGATCAGTTCGATGATCTGGGCAAATGTCGTGTCATCACCGACTCGATCCGCGGTCACTTCGAGGTATCCGTTGTCGATCATGGTGCCGCTGTACACGGTGTCACCGATTGACCTGGATGCTGGCATCGATTCGCCGGTGATCGTTGCCTCGTTCACGTGGGCCTGCCCGAACCGGATGGTCCCGTCGACGGGAATCGTGCCGCCGGAGTGTACGAGCACACGGTCTCCGAGCACCACCTCGTCCACCGGAACCGTGATGGTTTCGCCTTCGCGGATCACCTGGGCCTGCTTCGGCGCGAGGTCGATCAGCTCGTGCAACGAGCGCCTGGTCTTCTCGAGCGTACGCACCTCAAGCCAGGCGCCGAAGACGAAGAGAAATGAGACAACGGCGGCTTCGACCCTCTCGCCGATGATGAGCGCTCCGATTACGGCGACGGTGACGAGCAGGTCGATGGAGAACGCCTTTGATCGAAGAGCCTGGAATGCTCGAATGGCGGTGGGAACGCCGGCGACGATCGCTGCGATGAACAGTGTGATCTCGCGGGCAAGGTCCAGCCTGCCAAGGTGAAGCCCAAGCGCGGCCACGAGCAGGGCTCCGGAGGCCGCGGCGATCCAGGCTTTCATGCGTGCTGACATCGGATTCTCCCTGGCTGTGCACACCGAGCTTTTCGGGTACAACACCAGTACAGGCCAGAGCCGCCGCTGGCGCCTTGACCGGCGTCAAGACTCGGCAGCGTCACCCGGATTCGCGCAGCTCCGCGCGATCGCGGTCAGGCGTGGCCGAGCGCCTCGGCATCGAGAATGTCAATGCGACGGTGGCCTTGCTGGCGAATCAACCCGTTGTCTTCGAACCCCGTGAGTTTGCGACTGAGCGTTTCAGGTGTGACGCCGAGGTAGGAGGCGACATCCTTCTTAGTGATCGGAAGCTCGAAGCTGGTGCGGTGGTACTCCTCCGCCAGACCCAGCAGGTAGGCGGCGATGCGCCCGCCAGCATCCTCACCGGTCATCGCGCTGACCTGGTCTTCCGTACTCTCTAGGCGCGCACTGAGTGTCTCGAGCATCGTGTATGCGACAGACGGATATCGCATCAGGTAGTCCCGGATGTCGTCGTGGCCCAGCGAACAGACTTCCGACTCGGCCAGCGTGACGGCGAAGTGGTCTGCGGCTCTGGGCGAGATGAGTGCCTTTTCGCCGAAGAAATCCCCGGCGCCGAGAACGCGGATGACCTGTTCGTGGCCGGATTCTGCGAGCCGGTAAATTTTGACCGAACCAGTGTGGATGATCCGCAGGTACGGGTTGACCTCGCCAGCACCGTAGAGCTGTGTGCCCCGCGGCACTATGCGCGGTCGAACCCGGCCTGCGATCTCGTGGATCTCGTCCGCATTCAGCCCAGAGAACAGGGGAACGCGTGCCACGAGCTTTTCGAGCTCGTCAGCATTATCCGCATGCCCATGGTGATGTTCCATGGATCAAGTGAATCAGACAGCCTGACTCAGGCGACCTTCTGGCGAAGAATCGGGTACCCGAGCTTGGTGATCGACTCCGCGATGTCGTCGACCGAGATCTTGCTCTCATCGAACGCGACCTTGATCTTGCTGGAACTGAACATGACCTGCGCGGTGTCGACGCCGACTTTCTTGATCACCACCGATTCGATTTCGCCAGCGCAGGACGGGCAGCTGAACGGTTCGGTTTCAAACTTGACGGTGCGCATGATGTTGCCTCCAATGCCAGGCGGTGCGCCTGATAACTCCATTAAGGCCGGTCGCGGGGTTGTGCGCCTTGACGCAGGTCAAGAGCGCTGCAGGTCAATAAGGTCAGCGCGGAGCCATGCGGATGGCGCCGTCGAGACGAATGGTCTCGCCGTTGAGCATGGGGTTTTGGATGATGTGCTCTACGAGCGCCGCGTACTCCTCCGGTTTGCCGAGGCGAGACGGATGCGGCACCTGCGCGCCCAGGGAATCCTGCGCAGCCTGGGGGAGGCCGGCCATCATCGGGGTCTGGAAGATGCCTGGTGCGATCGTCATCACGCGGATCTGGCTGGCTGCCAACTCTCGGGCGATCGGCAGGGTCATCCCAGCCACCGCAGCCTTAGACGCTGCATAGGCAGGCTGGCCGACCTGACCGTCGAAGGCAGCGACGGACGCGGTGGTGATGATGACCCCGCGCTCCTCGCCGACCAGTTCGGCCGTCTGCATGCGGGCCGCAGCCAGCCGAATGACATTGAACGTTCCGGTGAGATTCACGCGGATGACCCGTTCAAAGTCCTCCAGCGGCAGTGGCCCAGCCTTGCCGACGACCTTGCCGGGCGTACCAATGCCGGCGCAGCAGACCACGATGCGCAGCGGGCCGAGGGTAGCTGCGAGGTCGACGGCGGCCTGCACCTGCTCGGCGTTGGCCACGTCCGCTGGCACGAAAGCCGCACCAATTCTGTCGGCTTGGGCCGTGCCATCCGAGCTCGGAAGATCGACGATGAGCACTTCAGCGCCGGCCGCTCGTAACGCCGTGGCCGTAGCAAAGCCGAGACCGGATGCGCCGCCCGTGATCAGGGCGACTGAGCCAGCGATATCCATGGTTGCTCCCTCAGGTGAGTTCGATCAGTCAGTGCGTGTGACGGTCAGATTCGTTCGATGATCGTGGCGTTGGCCATGCCCGCGCCCTCGCACATGGTCTGCAGCCCGTAGCGACCACCGGTCTTCTCGAGCGTGTTCACCAGGGTGGTGAGCAGCCTCGTGCCCGAGGAGCCGAGCGCGTGCCCCAGGGAGATGGCGCCGCCGCGCGGGTTTACCAACTCTGGGTTCGCGCCGGTCTCTTTCTCCCACGCCAGCACGACTGATGCGAAGGCCTCGTTCACCTCGAAGGTGTCGAAGTCGTCGATACCGAGCCCGGAACGCCGAAGAATGCGCTCGGTGACGGGAATGACGCCGGTGAGCATTTCGATCGGGTCGGAGCCGGTCACCGCAAAGCTGTGGAAGCGGACGCGTGGGGTGAGCCCGAGCTCTGCGGCCTTCTTTTCGCTCATGATGAGCACGGCGGAGGCGCCGTCGGTGAGCGGGGAGGAGTTGCCCGCGGTCACCCTCCACTCAATTTCGGGGAAGCGTTCGCCCATCTTCTCGTCGTAGAACGCGGGCTTCAGCCCCGCGAGAGACTCGACCGTGGTGGACGGGCGGATGGTTTCGTCGATCAGGCCGACGCCAACATCCACCAGTTCACTGGAGAAGTCGGATGCTGCAGCCAGCCGGTGGGACCGCTCGGCGTACTCGTCCAACGCGTGTCGATCGAGGCCCCAGCGTGCCGCGATTAGCTCGGCCGAAATTCCCTGGCCGACCAGGCCATCCGGGTAGCGCTTGCCGACCATCGGGCCGAACGGGTCCTGGCCCAGGGTTGCGGAGTTAATGGGGTTCTTGCTCATTAGCTCGACGCCACACGCGATCACGATGTCGTAGGCGCCAGCGATGACTCCCTGCGCGGCGAAGTGGGCGGCCTGCTGGCTCGAGCCACACTGGCGGTCAACGGTGGTGCCGGGAACGGAGTGCGGAAAGCCTGCCGCAAGCACGGCGTTGCGGGTGATGTTCACCGCCTGCTCGCCAACTTGGCTGAGGCATCCGCCGATCACATCGTCGATCAGTGCCGGGTCGAGATCACTTCGCGCGACAAGCGCCTGCAGCGTCTGCGCGAGAAGGTCGACCGGGTGGAAAGCGGAGAGCAAACCACCGGGCTTGCCCCTTCCGGACACGGTACGGATTGCGTCAACAATTACTGCCTGAGACATGTTTCGACTCTAACCCGGCACGGGCTGTCACTGCAGTGGTCAGGTGCCCCGTTCTGGCGACCAATTACGACAAAGTTCGTAACCTGATGTGCACTACTGGCCGTGAGGAGCGATTCTTAGCTCATGCCAGAAATAAGCAGACGTCTGAAGGTCGTAGGAGTCTCGGGGAGCCTCAAGGCGCCCTCGCGCACGATTGCGCTCGTGGACGCGATCATCGACTCGCTCGGGCAGAAACTAGAGATTGACCCGACTCACATCAAAATCAATGAGATCGGGCCATCTTTTGCGGGCACGCTCAAGCGCTCCGAGCTTTCGGATGACGTGGAGATCGCGCTGCAGGCAATCGAGACCGCGGACGTGTTGGTGGTCGCGAGCCCCGTGTATCGGGCCTCCTTCACGGGACTGTTCAAGCACCTGTTCGACTTCGTCGACCAGTACGCGCTCGTGGATACCCCGATCCTGCTCGCGGCGACGGGCGGCAGTGAGCGGCACGCGCTCATCATCGAGCACCAATTCCGGCCGTTGTTCGGCTTCTTCCAAGCGCTCACCCTGCCCGTGGGCGTGTACGCGCACGACTCGGACTTCACCGACTACCAGATCTCAAGCCTTCGTCTACAGGAGCGGCTGGAGAAAGCGGTCGTGAAGGCGCTTCCGCTAATCCGCTCGAACGTTGCAGAGAAGGACGAGATCGCCCGAACCCTCGCGGGTGAAGGAACGCCGGTGGAGGAGCCGATCGATCCGCGCAAACCGGTACGGCTGCTCAGTTAGGCCGCGTCACTGCGCGAGGCCCGCGTATCAGTGCTTGTCAGCGCTTGGCCGCGCTGGCATTCGCTAAATATCCTTCAACGTCTTCTTCAGGGATAAGGATCATTCCGCGCGAGCTGTGCGACGAGCGTGCCAGTGCCTGAAGCCACAGCTTGTTCAAGTCGGGTGGCTCGCTTTCGGAGAACCGGAACTGCAATGGCACCGAAGGAGAGATCCAGATGCTCACCCGTCCCGAGCCGTCAGCCGCAGACAGATTCCAGCTCACCAGAAAGTTCTCTTGCAGGCGCAGCTTCGCCATAATGGCAATCTTGAGATGAGCGAGCGCTCGGTCTTCTATTTCATACTCGGCGCCAGCACCGT
>JBDTAD010000154.1:0-7846 GCA_039924815.1 Lacisediminihabitans sp. | reverse complement strand
ATTGACGTCCAGGGCCAGCATCTTCTCTGCCCCGGGATTAAATGCGTCGATGAGACCGGTGAGATCCGTGCCAATGATGGCCTGCTCCGTCACCGCAACCCAGATCTCTCGAAACATGCGTTCTGCGTTACGCAAACGAGTCTCGCTGTGCTTCAACTCAATGGCGTGTTGCACGCTCTCAGCGAGCATGACCCTTCCCTGATCCGCGAGACGACGCACCTTGTCTAAGCGACGCCTAGCGGTGCGGGAGATCTCATTGATAACCGCGGCGGCAACGCCAAAGACGACCACGGAGTACGCTCCACGTGCCAGAACCTCCACGTTGTCGAAGAGGATCGGCCGCAGGAACAATGACATGAATACGGTCAGCGACGTACCCAGGGCAGCGTAGATGACGAACTGGCGCCCATCCTCCACAGCAAACCACACAACGGGAAGGGCCACGAGAGCGACGAACGCAGAACTGCCGCCACCTGTGCCGTCGCGAAGGAGACCGATGGCGATGAAGTCAATTCCTGGAACGATCAGACCCCAGTTCCACAGCGACTCGCGCGGGCTGATGATGGCGGCGAAGGCGGTGGCCAGCAAAACGGCGATAACGCCAACAGCGACTGAGCTCGGCGCACTGATGGACAGCCCAGGAACAGTGGTCGCCCCCAGCACCGCTACGAAGAACAGCACGAACGTCGGTGCCTGTTTCAGTAGCGGCGATGGCGCATCAAAGCCGAGTCGTTTGTACAGGGCTGCAATCTTCATGCTTTCTGTCCAATCGACGGGGCTATGAGCGCTAGCTGCTCCGCCAACTCACGCGGGCTGAACGGTTTGACGAGGTAGTCGTTGGCCCCGGCATCTCTGCCTAATCGCTGGGATGCATCGTCGACCGCGGCAGACAGCAGCACAATATACATTCCCTTCACCTCGTCGTCGGCGCGCACCAGTCGGCACAGTTCCAGGCCAGTCTTACCCGGCATGGCGACGTCGAGCACCGCCAGATCTGGCTTGAACGCGACGATGGAATCCCACGCGTCGTCTCCATTACCGAGCTCGTCGACCAGATCTAGGCCGGCCTTCTGCGTCGCGAACGCTACAAGAGTGCGGATATCGGGGTCATCATCCGCGACAATGACGCTGACGCGCACGCCCGGTTCGCTCACGGTGCGACCCACCTAGGTACGCAGTTGAGAAGCACCTCGCGCACGCTTGCACGGGTCACCGGCTTCGGGAGGACGGCACGCGTCGGCGGGTAGCTCTCGACATCCAGTACGGAACTGACAGCGACGGGGCAATCCGGAACATCGGTGTGCAGTCGCTCGCTGAGCGCCCACCCGTCCATGCCCGGCAGCATCAGGTCGATGACCGCGAGGTCCAAGTCGGTGTTGGCGTATGCGGTGATGGCGGACTCCGCCGTCGCCGCGTCCGTGACCTCACAGCCAGCGATTTCAAAGTGTCGGCGGAGCAGGTTTCGCTGATCGTCATTATCATCAACGATCAGGACTTTGACGCGCTCCTGCGTCACAGTACTGAGGCTCATTCGGCGATGCACTTTCTCTTGGCGATACCGACCATCGGGATTCCGATAATCATTGGGGCCAGCCGAAATGCCTCGGGTGTGCTGTAATCTTCTTCCCCCACAGATGACACTAGCGACGCAATTCTGTCTCCGCAGTAACAATTCATGATTAGCGAACCCCCATTCATGGGGACTAAGAAACTTGTGAAGAGTCGCGGACAATCTCTAATGGTTCGCAGTTTTCACTCTGCCCATAACGCGACCAGTAGCGCGCCGTAGCGAGGGCAAAATCAGGCTGCAGGTACTTCGCTCGCTCCTGATCGCGGGCAAAACAGTCGAGCATCGCGACCTTCGTGTCCGTGAAACCATCGATGTCGACAAAACGATTCGGTTGAAAGTCCACCGTCGCGGTTGAGCTTTGGTAGCAGGCCACGGTGCGTACCGAGGTGCTCGCGAGCATCGTCGCGTCGTGCACTGCCCGATGATCCTGATGTCTGTCGCTGCTGCTGTGCACGTAGACCACGGTCGGCTTCAGGTCGGCAATGACGCGTTTGATGATGCCCACGGTTGGTTCGCCGTTGCTCAGCGCCTGATCGGCGCTGTCTTCAAGGATGAGCGTTGCCCCTATGACGGCAGCCGCGGCAGAGCCCTCGTCCCATGCGGCGCGAATACCACCGTCTCTGGTGCCCTTCGACAGTGTGAGGATGGTCACCGAATCGCCGGCGGCCCGGTGCGCGGCCATGATGCCTCCGACGGCAATTTCAACGTCATCCGGATGCGCGCCGATAGCCAGGACTACTTGGCGGGTGGGCGCGCTCGCCCAAGCTTCGCGCGCTGCGTCGGCGAGCCGAGTGACATTGGAGACGAGGTCAGCGCTCGAGACTGGCTTGGTGAGAAAGTCGTCGGCCTGGTTGCGCAGCGCACCCACGGCATAGTCGACGGAGACGTGCGCGGTCATCACAATGATGGCGACGCCCGGCCTAGCCTCTTTATAGGTAGCGATGAGTTCGAGCCCTGACGCCCCTGGCATTTCGATGTCGGTGATGACGACATCCGGCTGCAACTGTTCGATCACGCCCTTGGCCTGTCGTGGGTCGGACACAGCGATGACCTGTGCACCCAGTCGCTTCTCGAGCACGGTTTTCGTATAGTCGGCGACGTCGAGGTCATCTTCTACCACGACCACCCGATACGGTTCAGACACCCAAGCTCCCCCTGCTCGAATCACATTTGTCCCCACCTTACGCGGCACGGCCCGCCGATATCAGGGGTACAGCACCCCCAAAGATGGTGTCTAAAGGGGTACGACACCAAAGCGACGTAGGGCCAGCGCCGGGTTCACGGCGCGCACCTCGGAGACTCGATCAGACGAGACCCAGGCAAGTGCCACATCGGTCTGCTCGCCGAGAGTTGAGAGCTCAACGCCCATGGGATCGACGATCATGCTGTTGCCAACCCCAATCGGTGGTGCCTGGTCTGCGGCCGCAATGTAGATCGTGTTCTCGATCGCGCGTGCCGTCACCAGGGTTCGCCAGTGTTGCTCCTTGAGCGGGCCGCGCACCCACTCGCTGGGCACCAACACGAGGTCGACGCCAGCGTCAACGATACGGCGGGTGACTTCGGGAAAGCGGATGTCGTAACAGGTCTGCATGCCGACGTTCATTCCGCCGACAACAAAGGTCTCGGGCGCCTCGACCTCGCCGGGCACTATCCACTCAGATTCACTCTGCCCGAACGCGTCATAAAGGTGGACCTTACGATATTTGGCTACAAGCTGACCCGTTGGATCCACTGCAATAAGAGTGTTGGATACCCGCCCAGGGTCGGTCGTTTGTTCGATCATGCCCGCGACGAGATGCACCTGAAGTTCGATCGCGAGCGCCCCAAGGGCGGATGCAAACGTACCGTCGAGACGTTCGGCAGCATCAACCGAGTGTTGCCCAAGTGCTGCAGTGAAGAAGGAGGAGTACTCGGGGAAAACGACAAGGCCAGCGCCACGCCTGACCGCTCTCGTCGCCAGCTGCCTGATGACGGTGAGGTTCTGCGCTGTGTCATCACCTGGCGCGAATTGCGCGACAGCGACCGCAACGCTTGCGGAGTCACTCGATGGAGCCATGCCCCCAGCCTAAGAGCAGCCCGTCACTCCACGCTCGGGTACCTCAAAAATGGGATCCCGGTGTAACGCTCCGCAAGGTAAGCCATGCCACGCTCCGAACCGCACAGCTGGCTCAGTTGGCCGAGCTGGACGTGATAGTCGTACTCGGCATCCTCGGGACTCATCTCACCAGACTGCACAGACGCAGACGACTCGGTAAAGCGGTGCAGCATCCGCGTCATCCAGGTGGAAAAGTCCTGGATCTTCCAGACTCGCTCGAGCGACTTGCGCGAGTACTCATCGAGCCCCGCCGAGTCACCGTCGTTAACCCACGCGGCCAAGACGTCGTGCAGGTAGCTTGCGTCAGCGAGTGCGAGGTTCAATCCTTTCGCACCAGTCGGTGGAACGATGTGCGCGGAGTCGCCCACCAAGAAGAGCTTGCCGTAGCGCATCGGATCACTGATGAAGCTGTGCATTGGGGTGATGCTTTTGTCGAAGATCTCGCCTCGCTCCAGCGTCCAGCCAGGGGTTCCCAGCCGGATGTCCAGCTCGTCCCAGATGCGCTCGTCCGCCCAGTTCGCGACATCCTCGTGCGGATCCACCTGGAGGTACAGACGACTGACGGTCTCTGACCTCATGCTGTGCATTGCGAAGCCACGCTCGTGCAGCGCGTAAATGAGCTCGTCGGTCGAGGGCCGCACGTGCGCGAGGATACCGAGCCAACCAAAGGGATAGTCCCTCGTGTAGGTCTTCTTCTCCGACACAGGAATGCTCGGGCGGCAGACGCCGTGCGCCCCGTCCGCTCCCACTACGAACTCCGCAGTGATCTCGAACTCTTCGCCGTCGTGAGTAAACCGCACCGTGGGCGAGTCGCCCAGAATGTCGTCGATCTGGACATCGCTCACACCATATCTGGGTTGAGTTCCCGCGGCATCATGGGCCTCGATGAGGTCCTTGACCACTTCCTGCTGGCTGTAGAGCCAGACCGAGCGATCGACGAGAGTTCTAAAAGGAACGTGATGCCGCTGTCCCGCGTACTGCAGGTAGATACCGTCATGGCGCTGGCCCTCGCTCTGCAGCCGATCCCCGAGTCCGACGTCGATCAAAAGTTGCGCAGCGTCGTTCTCCAGCACCCCGGCACGGACGCGCTGAATCGCATATTCTCGATCGCGCAGTTCCAGCACGACGTTATCGATCCCTGACCGGTTCAGCAGGTGCGACAGCAGCAGGCCTGCTGGCCCGCCTCCGACAATCGCAACTCGGGTAGAAATGCTCGTTCGCGTGGCCACAGCGCCATCCTTCCGCGTTCCCCAGCAGCATTGCCGGGTCTTGCCCTGAATGATACGCTCATCATTAGAACACAAGTTCACTCTGCGCACACATCTTTTTGACTCACGAAGATTTCAGGTACTGATGACCGCCAGTTTCATCTACGACGCCATACGAACGCCCTTCGGCCGCTATGGCAAGGCACTCAGCGGGGTTCGGCCCGATGACCTCGCCGCGTTCGTTCTCTCGGAGATCGTCGCGCGGCACCCAGAACTTGACCCCGCCAAGATCGACGACGTGATTTTGGGGGACGCGAATGCCGCAGGAGAAGACAACCGGAACGTCGGTCGCATGGCGTCTCTGCTCGCGGGTTTTCCCACATCGGTCACCGGCAGCACCGTCAACCGGCTCTGCGGCTCCGGAGTCGAGGCCATCATCCAGGCCAGCCGGGCCATCGAAACCGGGGATGCCAACCTCATCCTCGCTGGTGGAGTCGAATCAATGAGCCGTGCACCTTGGGTGCTACTCAAGCCGTCACGGGGCTTCCCCAGTGGCCACGAAACCCTGCACTCGACGACGCTCGGGTGGCGAATGGTCAACCCGAAGATGTCTACACAATGGTCAGTTCCGCTCGGTGAGACCGCCGAGATCCTCGCCGATCGCTACGACATCTCTCGCGAGGCCCAGGATGAGTTCGCACTTCACAGCCATCTGAAGGCCGACGCTGCCTGGAATGCCGGTATCTACGACGGCGAAGTGATCCAAGTCCCCGGAACCACGCTCACTCGCGACGAGGGCATCAGGGCCGATTCCTCGCTCGAGGCCCTGTCAGGATTGAAGCCGGCCTTCCGAGACAACGGGACTGTGACGGCAGGTAACTCCTCGCCACTCAACGATGGCGCCGGATCCCTCATCATCGCTTCCGAAGATGCACGCATCGACTCAGAACCGCTCGCCCGGATTGTCTCCCGCGGCGTCGCCGGCGTCGACCCCGATGTCTTCGGGATCGCGCCCGTCGAAGCCGCCAATCGGGCACTGGCTAGGGCAGGCAAAACCTGGGCTGACGTTGATGTAGTCGAGCTCAACGAAGCCTTCGCCTCGCAGAGCTTGGCGTGCCTCAAGCTGTGGCCGGACCTTGACCCTTCGAATGTCAACATTCACGGCGGAGCCATCGCCATTGGTCACCCGCTCGGCGCATCAGGGGCGCGAATCGTGGGACACCTTGCGCACACGCTCGTGAAACGCGGCGGTGGCGTCGGCGTCGCCGCGATCTGCATCGGTGTAGGGCAAGGTCTTGCGATTGTGCTTGAGAGTTGAGCGCGAGCCTCGTCGAAGCGACCGCATCGGACGAGGAAGATAGCCGCATGACGCAGAGCGAAATTTCTGACATCGCCCCGGATCCAAGCGGCCAGTACGTGCAGTCGCTCGCTCGCGGGCTCAGTGTGATCCGCGCGTTCGACGGCGAACATCCAGAGATGACCCTGAGCGATCTGGCACGACGAACCGGACTCACCCGAGCCACGAGCAGGAGATTCCTCTTGACGCTCGTGGAACTTGGCTACGTCAAGACGGATGGTCGGCTCTTTTCGCTCACGGCGCGCGTGCTCGAGCTCGGCTTCAGCTATCTCTCGGCACTGTCGCTTCCCGAGATCGCCCAGCCGCACCTTGAACAACTCGCCGCGTCGATTCACGAGTCCACCTCTGCGTCCGTGCTCGACGGAACAGACATTGTGTACGTCGCCCGCGTTCCCACCAGACGCATCATGTCGGTACGCATCAACATTGGTACCCGCTTTCCTGCGTACGCGACTTCGATGGGCCGAGTGCTGCTGGCCGGGCTCTCGCCCGCAGACCTCGACACACACCTAGCCGGTATCGACTTCACAAGCCTCACCTCGCACACGATCGACTCCCGCGCCACCCTCGAAACCGAGCTGGACCGAGTGCGCGAACAGGGTTGGGCGATCGTGGATCAGGAACTCGAGGTCGGCTTGCGCTCCATCGCAGCACCAATTCTTCACGGTAACGGTGGCGTCCTCGCCGCCATCAACGTCTCCACGACCGCCACCAACCACACGGTCGAATCGATTCAGAACACTCTGCTCCCCGCGCTGCTCATCACCGCGAAGAACATCAGTCACGACCTGACCGCGTCGCGGCCATTCTCGCGGGAGAAGTCAGGGCTGACCAGCCACAGCTGAACCGCAAGAATGCGGATCCCGTAACCGCAGATGTGAGTGCAGCACTCCCAGACTCTGGACTGTGCTCCCCCGGGATAGCTGAGTTGCAGGCCAGGCTTCCCGACTTGACGACATCTCAGGTGCAGATGCTGCTTCAGAACCGTTCGACTCCATGCGATGGATGCCGTAGGTGAACCTCTACGGTCTACGGTCGCGCGCTGCCACACGGTATCCACGTGGTCGGTTGTCGTGCTCCGAAAGCGAGCCTCGACCTCATTGCAGTCGGGCAGTCGGCGTGTTACGTTCGTAATAAGCACACGCGTTCACTTTGCGCACAAACGGCTTCGCAGGAGGAATAATGGCGTTCTTTGACCCCAGCGAGTGGGATGGAAAGCTCTACAGTTCAGGCTGGACCACCAGCAATGGTGGCAGTCAGGACATCATGGAACCGGCAACCGAGACCGCCATTGGCAGATTCGGCGTTGCTAACGGCGAGGACGTTGCCCGAGCCGTGAGCGTGGCGCACGAGGCGCAGAAGTCGTGGGCCGCGACTAGCTACGAGGAACGCGCCGCCGTGCTCCGCCGGGCCGGAGACCTTCTTGAAGCCCACGCCGAAACATCCAACGACTGGCTCATCCGCGAAGCAGGCTCTGCCAAGGGCAAGGCTGCCTTCGAAAGCCACATGGTTTCCGGAATTTTCTACGCGGCAGCTGCAGTCGCGATGGCTCCCTATGGCCAGTTGCTGCGCAGCGGCAAGCCGCGGCTGAGCCTGGCACGCCGACTCCCCGTCGG
>JBDTAD010000153.1:0-2029 GCA_039924815.1 Lacisediminihabitans sp. | reverse complement strand
GCCAACGGTTCGGAGGGCCTCGTCGATGCTGTCGTGACGATGATCGAGTCGCTCGCCGACGGTCGCGACGTGCGCGCCGCCGGTGTCGCTGCGCCAGGCTTCATCGACGTCAGCCAGTCGATCGTCTACTACACCCCGAACATCAGTTGGCGGCAGGAGCCACTACGGGAGCGCCTGACCTCGCGGTTAGACCTTGAGATCACCATCGATAACGACGCGAATGCTGCAGGATGGGCCGAATTCCGCTTCGGAGCCGGGCGGGAGGTCAATGACATGACCATGCTGACCATCGGCACAGGGGTCGGCGGGGCGATTGTCACCGGTGGCAAGCTTTTTCGTGGTGGTTTTGGCGCGGGCGCCGAACTGGGGCACATGCGAGTCGTGCCAGACGGGTTACCGTGCGGTTGTGGCGCTAAGGGCTGTATCGAACAATACGGTTCCGGTCGGGCACTTCTGCGGATGGCGAACGCCATTGCGGATGTCGGCGGCATAGGTCTCGGTATCGCCACCGTGCGCGAGCAGAATGGCACGCTCACGGGCGAGGATCTGTCTGTGCTGATCTCAGCGGGCGATCCGGGCGCACGGCAGGCGTTGCGCGAACTCGGCAACTGGCTCGGCCAGGCTTGCGCATCTTTGAGTGCAGTGCTGGATCCGCAACTTTTTGTCTTCGGCGGAGGAGTGGCGCTCGCTGGCGATCTTCTGATCGATCCGATTCGCGAGGCATACCTGAGCAACCTCCCAGCGCGGGGTTTTCACCCGGAGCCGGAGTTCGTGATCGCCAGTCTGGTGAACAACGCAGGCGTCGTCGGAGCCGCTGATCTCGCCCGGCTGCACCTGGAATCGTCCGCCCACTAAGCTGACAGGATATTTCGTAAGGCGGGACACGATGTTCTACTGGTTCATGAAGAACCTGATTGCCGGGCCTCTTCTGCGCACCGTTTTTCGTCCGTGGGTTACCGGACACGCCAACATCCCGCGCACGGGCGGGGTGATCATGGCCAGCAATCACCTGTCGTTTATCGACTCAGTATTTCTTCCGTTGATGATGGATCGCCAGATCAGCTTTCTAGCCAAGAGCGACTATTACACCGCACGCGGGTTCAAGGGTTGGGCAATCAAGAGCTTCCTCAAGGCTGCCGGCATGATCCCGATTGACCGTTCAGGTGGCAAAGCCTCAGAGGCCTCATTACAGACCGGGCTCGGGGTGCTGGCTCGCGGTGAGATTCTTGGTATCTACCCCGAGGGCACGCGCAGTCCCGACGGCAAGCTCTATCGTGGCCGCACGGGCGTCGCTCGCATGATTCTCGAAGGCAACGTCCCCGTGGTGCCGGTCGCGATGATTGACACGGAAAAGGTCATGCCCGTAGGGCGCCGGATTCCCAAGGTGCGCCGGATCGGCATCGTCATCGGAAAACCACTGGACTTCAGCCGCTTCCAGGGCATGGAGAGTGACCGTTTCGTGCTTCGTTCGATCACAGACGAAATCATGTATGAGCTGTCCAGGCTAAGCAGTCAGGAATACATCGACGTGTATGTGAGTTCGGTCAAGGACAAGGTCGCCTCGCTCAGTCGGTAGTTGCTGGAAGAGCCGGGTAGACCGGGTCATCGAGGGGTTCGACGGCCCAATAAGCTATTAGTGGCCGCACTCCCGGCCGGCGGGTTCTGACCCGTTTCACCCCTACCGAGGAATGTCCGTGGCTAAATCGTCCGAAGATGCAGTTGTGCTTGCCGATCCCCAAGTGATCGCCGGGCTCGACTATTGGCGGACGCTTCCGATCAAGCAGCAGCCGACCTGGCCAGATGTACAGGCTGTTCAAGCGGCATCGGCTGAAATTGCGAGCATGCCGCCGCTGGTCTTTGCTGGTGAAGTAGACATCCTGCGCGAACGCCTCGCGATGGCTGCATCGGGTCGAGCGTTCCTTCTGCAGGGCGGCGATTGCGCCGAGACTTTTGCCGGCGCAAAGGCAGACCAAATCCGCAACCGGGTCAAGACCGTTCTGCAGATGGCCGTCGTCCTCACTTACGGTGC
>JBDTAD010000152.1:0-9653 GCA_039924815.1 Lacisediminihabitans sp. | reverse complement strand
CCTGGCGTCCGCGTCCTAGTTAGTTTCTCGCCATTTCGACGACTTCGTCGTACTTCGGGCTTGCCATGAAGTTATCGACGGAGACGTGCACAGCACCAGGGTTCTTCTGCCTGGCCCGCTCGGTGAGAGTGCCCTGAGTGATCACCAGGTCCTCCGTGCCGTCGAGGTTGGCGATGGCCTTGTTGGTCACCGTCACCCCTTCGATCCCGGCCTTCTTGATCTTGTTCCGAAGAACCGTCGCACCCATCGCACTGGATCCCATGCCGGCGTCGCAAGCGAAGACGATGTTCTGGATCTTCGTCGCGGTTGCGACACCTCCGGCCGTGGACTGCACGCCGAGCAGGTTGCCGACGCGGCTGTCGCCACCCTTGTTCATTTCGTTCTTGGCAACTGCGGCAGCGAGCGCGTCGTCACCAGCGGCAAGCGCCTCGAGGTCACGCCTGCGAGAGGCCCGCAGGATCACGGCGGAGATCAGGAACGACACCGTGGCGGCTCCGATCACAGACAGGATGACGCCAACGTAGCTGTCCCGCGAGGTCTGGAACAGGATCGCGAAGATGCTTCCAGGGGAGGCAGGTGCAACGAGTCCAGTGTTGAACGCCACGTTGATCGCGACACCGGTCATGCCTCCACCGATCGCGGCCAGGATCAGCATCGGCTTCATGAGCACGTACGGGAAGTAGATCTCGTGGATACCACCGAGGAACTGGATGATGATCGCACCGGGTGCGCTCGCCCGGGAGATTCCAACACCGAAGAACATGAAGGCAAGCAGGATGCCAACACCGGGGCCAGGGTTGGCCTCCAGCAGGAACAGGATCGACTTGCCGGTCGCCTTCGACTGCTCGATGCCGAGCGGGGTCAGGATGCCGTGGTTGATCGCGTTGTTCAGGAACAGCACCTTGCCGGGCTCGATGAAGATGCTCGCCAGCGGCAGCAGGCGGTTGTGCACCAGGAACTCCACCGCGGCACCGAGCACGTTGCTGAGGCCTGTAACGACCGGGGCTATACCGAAGAATGCGCCCAAGGCGAGTCCGAACGCGAGGATGCCCGCCGAGAAGTTATCGACCAGCATCTCGAAGCCGGCGCGGATCTTGCCTGCCCACAGCTTGTCCATCCGCTTGGTGATCCAGGCCGCGAGTGGTCCAACGATCATCGCGCCGATGAACATCGGGACGGGGCTGCCGATAATGACACCCATCGTCGCGATGCTTGCGACAACTCCGCCGCGCACGCCGTAGACCATGCGGCCACCGGTGTTCGCGATCAACAGCGGCAGCAGGTAGGTGATCATGGGTCCGACCAGTCCGGTGGGAGCGACGGCCTTGGGGTCATTGGTGAAGCCACCGAGAAGTCCGTTCGGAGCCCAGCCGGTCTTGATAAACAGCGCCGTGATGATGCCCCAGGCAATGAACGCCGCGAGGTTCGGCATGATCATGCCGCTGAGGAAGGTGCCGAAGCGTTGGACGCGCACTCGCGCGCCGCCCGACTTGCTGTCCGGTAGTACTGACGTCGTCGTCATGATTTAACTTCACTTTCTGTGGGTTGGTGAACGGGTTACTGGTGAAGCTGAGGCGCATTACTTGCGGCAAAAACAGCGGCACGAGCCTCGTCGGCACTATTGGCCGCCAGCGCGAGCTCAGCAAATTCCTGCGCCTGGGCGAGTGTGTAGCGGAGGAGTTCCGCACGCACTCCGGCGAGAGCCGCGGGCGACATCGAGAGCGAAGTTGCTCCCAGGCCAACGAGCACGACGGCTAAGAGCGGATCCGCGGCGGCCTCACCGCAGATGCCCACTGGTTTACCCAGTGTTTGACCGGCACGCCCGACCTCGCCAACGAGACGAAGCACGGCCGGATGCCACGGGTCCTGGAACGCCGCGACGGATCCGAGCAGCCGGTCTGCCGCAAGGGTGTACTGGGTGAGGTCGTTGGTGCCGATGCTCGCGAAGTCGGCTTCCGCGAGGATGCGATCGGCGAGAAGAGCGGATGACGGCACCTCGACCATCACGCCGACAGTCTTGAGCCCAACCTCGCGCGCAATCCGAGTGAAGTACCTGGTCTCTTCGACTGTCGACACCATGGGCGCCATGACCCAGACATCCGCTTCGGTCGCCGCGTCTGCCGCGGCGAGCGCGGTGAGCTGGTCTCGCAGGATCTGCTCGTTGGCGCGGAGTGCGCGCAGGCCCCGCAGCCCCAGCGCCGGGTTCTCCTCTGTAGCGGCATTGAGGAAGTTGAGCGGCTTGTCCGCACCAGCATCGAGTGCGCGCACCACAACCTTGCGGCCTGGGAAGGCTTCGAGCAGTCGGGTGTAATGCTTCTGCTGCTCAGCCACGGTCGGAGCGGTTGTCGCGTCAAGGAAGAGGAACTCGGTGCGGAAAAGCCCGACCCCTTCGGCACCGAGTTCAACGGCTTCAGCGGCCCCCTTGGCAGAACCGAGATTGGCCAGCAGCGGCACGGCGGTTCCGTCCGCCAGGGCCCCCGGCCCAACCGGCACTGCAACTTCCGCTGCTCGCTCGGCAATGCGCGCGCGGGTGGCTGCGAGCGCCTCCTCGTCTGGATCGATCGTGACGAGACCGGCCGCGGCATCCACGATGACGACGGTACCGTCGTCGACGGTGAGCGCATCCGGAGCACCGACGATCGCCACGATCGACTTCTCCCTGGCCAGAATCGCCGTGTGGGAGGTTGGCCCGCCGTCACTGGTCACGAGCGCGATGATCTTGTCCAGATTGAGCAGTGCCGTGTCGGCTGGTGCGAGATCGCGCGCAAACAACACGAACGGATAGTCCGGGTCTGGCACACCGGGAACCGCAACGCCCTCGAGATTCGCAACGACGCGCTGCGAGACGTCATCGAGGTCCACCGCCCGTTCCCCCATGTAGCCGCCCATCCCGCTGAGCAGGTCCCGAAAACTTGCAAAGGCTTCGAACACCGCCCTCTCCGCCGTCTTGCCCGACTCGATCCGCGCCGTCACGTCCTCGCTCAGGGTAGGGTCCTCCGCCATAAAGGACTGTGCATCGAGCACATCTTTCGCAGTCCCTCCCGCGCGTTCTCCGCGCAACCGAATGAGTGCCGCCGTTGACGCGAGTGCAGCTGTCGCTCGCTCCTTCTCGGCATCGGCACCGAGGGTGCTCGGTACGTCGGCCGGCTCAGGCAGCGGTTCTGGCATGCGCAGCACAGGGCCGAGGGCGAGCCCTCGTCCGATGCCTATTCCACGAAGCTCCATCCGTCTCACCTACTTCTCGTCGAAATCGGTGGAGAGCAAGGCGACGAGCTCGTCAACAACCTGCTGCGCGTTCTCACCCTCGGCGCTGACGGTGACTTCGTCGTCGTGGTCTATCCCCAGCGAGATCACGCCGAGGATGCTCGCGGCATTCACCGATCTGGCACCCTTGGCGAGGTGAACAGGTATGCCAGCGGCACCAGCAGCCTGGGTGAAGATTGACGCGGGTCGCGCGTGCAGGCCGTGCGCGGAAGCAATTCGGATGGTCTGTTCAGCCACGAGGACTCCCTGCATCATGGGAGTCGCTGAGTGCGGCTCCCTCGGTCTCGGATGTAGTCAGAAGATTCTCCAGCAGCACCAGCGCCTCCGCTGCTCCGACAGCATCGAATGCCAGGGAGGGGAGGAGCGCTGCGGGAACGCCCGCGGCTGCAGCGCGCTCGCACAGCTGAGGGAAGCTGTCGGCAAGATGGGCGCCCACGAGCACAGCATGAAGCCCGGGGAGACGGGCAGCAAGGTCATCCTGGCTACCGGCGTCAATGACGAGCTCGAGGCCGCGAGACGCCGCAGCCTTCCGCATCCAGAACACTAAGAAGGTGCTCGACGCTCCAGCGCCGCACACGACGAGAATTCTCTGCACGGCACGCCTCCTCGCGTCAATGATTGCTCCGGATAGACCGGCGCTGTCATCCCATGTTGGTCCGGGCCACTCCCAGACTTCCAATAGAAAAGGTTCCGCACCCCCGGAAACCGGTCACCGCGCAGACGACACTCTCTCTGCGCACAGCACCCCTCTCTGCAACAATGGCGTGAGCGGCAATGGTCCGACGGGACCTGGTTCACTGATCGGAGGAGATCGCACAATGCTGCACTCCACGAGTGAGACCAGATGAGCGGCAAGCGTGAACGGCTGCTGGACTACCTGGCGCAGACTGACGGTTGGGTCACCGCGGCAGAGCTCGCTGACCAGCTCGGCGTGACGACCCGAAGCGTGCGAAGCTACGTCACCGCGGTCAAGGCGTCCGCCCATCCGCTCGAGGTGATCGCCTCCTCCACGAGCGGTTACCGTCTGAACCGGGAGCTGTACGCGACGTTCCTCGCGAAAGCGAAGCACTCCAATGGTGAGCCGGAAACACCGCGCGATCGGGTGTATCACCTCGTGCGTCGACTCGGAGACTCGCCGGAGGGAGTCGACATCTTCTCGCTCGCGGAGAGTCTCTTCGTCAGCGAGTCGACCATCGAAGCTGACCTGAGAAAGGTCAAGGTACTCGTCGAAGAGTCAGACCTCACCCTCACTCGCAAGGGCAACCAAGTAGCCATCGCAGGCTCCGAGTACGACCTGCGCAGACTGCTCAGCCGAGCGTTCCGGGATGGTGGTGCCCAGGGCTTCCTGGAGCTCGAGAGCATCCAGCGGGAGTTTGAATCAGCAAACCTGCGCAGTTTCAAAACCGATCTGATCGCAATGCTGGACGCTCACGGATACTTCGTCAACGAGTACGGCATCAACAATGTGTTGCTCCACGTGGCGATCGCCGTGGACCGCACCACGAAGGAGCAGCTGCCCGCGAGTCCTCTGACCGGGCCGGGCGGACGCCCCATTGCAGATATCCCCGAGCAACTCGCTGTCCTCGTACTGCAGCACTTCGGTGTCTCACTGCGCACAACCGACCTCGACTACCTCGCGCTGCTGTTGACCACCCGCGTCATCACCCCCGGCCGCACCCCTGGCAGTGCGCGCGAGGCCGCCGCAACCTCACGCGACGACACTCTGGGAAACATCCGTCGCATCGTAGACAGGGTCGACGAGGAGTACATGGTCGACCTCAACAACGAGGAGTTCATAGTGCGCCTCTCGCTGCACGTGCAAAACCTCGTCGCGCGGGCTCAGGATAAGTCGTATTCGCGGAACCCCATGACCCGCTCGATCAAGACCGCGTATCCGATGATCTACGAACTTGCCGTGTTCGTGGCCAGCGAGATTCAGCGCAGCGAATCAATCACCATCCACGATGACGAGATCTCCTACATCGCGCTACACATTGGTTCCTACCTCGAACGACAGGCCCGCCGCGAAGAGCGGGTCACCTGCGCCATTGTGTGCCCCAACTATTATGACCTGCACCTCATTTTGCGCGAGCGCCTCGAGGCTGTGCTCGGCGATGAACTGCAGGTCGAGATCGTCATTACTCGCACGGATGTCGACTGGGGCGAGCTCGCAACGGACCTCGTGCTGACCACAATCGCGTCAGTACCGTTCGCTGACAACGTCGTGGTAATCCAGCCGTTCCTCACCGAAAATGACATCGATGCGATCCGCCGCGGCATCAGCAGGGTGCGGCGCCAACGCCGCCGCCTGCATCTCAAAGACGAGTTGTTGATGTTCTTCGACGAGTCGCTGTTCCTTCGGAACGTACAGGCGGAGGACGAGATAGCCATGATCAGGATGCTCGGTGAGCGCATGGTGGATGCCGGAGTTATCCTGCCCGCGTACATCGACGGTGCCATCGAGCGAGAACGGATGTCATCGACGGCGTTCACAGACAACATCGCTGTTCCCCACGCGATGGCCATGTCTGCCCAACGTACGGCTATCTGCATAGCCGTCAATGACACCCCGATGGGCTGGGGTGAGAATCGCGTCAACGTGATCGCACTCATCGCATTCAGTGCAAGTGATCGCACGACGTTCCAATCGATCTTCGACCAGTTCGTCTCAGTGTTTTCCGATCGCGATGACGTGCAGCAGTTGGTGCACCGCTCCGTGGACTTCCCCTCGTTCATCGAAGAACTCGTGCGCGACATAGAGAAGTAGTCTTCTCTTACTCCCCGTATTCGGGGATCGCGCCGAAGGCGGGGGCGTGGTGGGCCTCTATGGGCGGAGCCTTCGGTGCGGTCTCCGAATACACCACGGATAGCTAAGGGATTGGAACGGGAACGATCCCGAGCGGCGCGAGCCCTGCTGCGCCGCCGTCGGCCGCGGTCAGTACCCAAATGCCACCGGCGTGTACCGCGATGGAGTGCTCCCAGTGGGCGGCCATGCTGCCATCGCTGGTCGCGACCGTCCAGTCATCGTCGCGAGTGAACGTGTCGATTCCGCCCAGAGTCACCATCGGCTCAATCGCCACAACGAGACCCGGCTTCACCGCGGGGCCGCGGTCGCGCACCCGGTAGTTGAACACCGGCGGCTCCTCGTGCATCGAGCGCCCGATGCCGTGTCCCACGTAGTCCTCGAGGATGCCGTAGCTTCCCTGCGATTCGATGTACTCCTCGATCGCGGTACCGACCTCGTTCAGGTAAGAAACCTTAGCGAGCGCGGCGACCCCGTGCCAGAGTGACTGCTCAGTCACATCCACCAGTCTCTGCCGCTCGGCGACGAGCTCCGGCCTGGCCGGGTCAGGAACTACCACGCTAAACGCGGCGTCTCCGTTCCAGCCAGCGAACTCTGCTCCGCTGTCGACCGAGACTATGTCTCCGGGCGCGATCACCCGGCCGCCGGGAATCCCGTGAACGACATCGTCGTTAACCGAAGCGCAAATCGTGTGTCGGTAGCCAGGTTCCTTCATGAAATTGGGCACCCCGCCACCGTCACGGATGACCTTCTCAGCCGCCGCGTCGAGCTCTAGCGTCGTGGCACCCGCCCTGATCGCCTGACGAGCCGAAGTAAGAGACGCCGCGGTCAGAAGACCAGGGGTGACCATGAGCCGCAACTCAGCCGGGGATTTATAAATGCTGTGACGCTTGCGCATGAGACCTTAGCCGACGGCGCGGTTGTTCTCCACCGGGCTGAGGCCGCGCTCGCCCAGTGCCGTGGAGATGCGCTCTTCAACATCGTCAACGCTGCCGAGCCCGTCGACCTCGATGAGGAGTCCACGAGTGCGGTACACGGTAATGAGCGGATCGGTCTCGCGCAGGTAGACGTCCTGGCGGTGCCGGATCGCTTCCTCGGAGTCGTCTACCCTGCCCTCGGCAACGGCGCGCTTACGCAGTCGCTCGACGATCGCATCGCGGTCGGCGACCAGACGAATGACGGCGTCCACTGCGACTCCGCGACCAGACAGGAAGGCATCGAGATACCGCACCTGATCGGTCGTTCGCGGGTAGCCATCAAGCAGGAACCCATCGCGCGCGTCTGCCTCACCGAGGCGGCCGCGCACGAGTTCGTTCGTCAGCTCGTCTGGCACATATTCGCCGGCATCGACGATCGCCTTGACCTTAACGCCCAACTCTGTCTGATTGGCGATGTTGAAGCGGAAGATATCGCCTGTAGAAATCGTGGGAATGGCAAACGACGCTGAGATCCGCTTTGCTTGTGTTCCCTTGCCTGCTCCTGGAGGCCCGACAATGAGCAGCCGGGTCATCGCAGAAGACCCTCGTAGTGCCGCTGTTGCAACTGCGCGTCTATCTGTTTCACAGTCTCCAGCCCGACACCAACGATGATCAGGAGGCTCGCTCCACCGAACGGGAAGTTCTGGTTGGCGCTAAACAGAGCCAAGGCTACGAGCGGGATCAGCGCGATGAATGCGAGGTACAAGGCCCCGGCCAGGGTGACGCGGGTGAGAACGTAGTCGAGGTACTCGGCGGTGGGACGACCCGCTCGGATGCCGGGGATGAATCCGCCGTACTTCTTCATGTTGTCTGCCACCTCCTCCGGGTTGAAGGTAATCGCCACGTAGAAGTAGGTGAAGCCGACGTTCAGGAGGAAGTAGACAAGAACATACATTGGGCTGTCGCCCGTCTGCAGGTTATCCGTGATCCAGGTGACCCACGCCGCGGGCAGCTTGCCATCCTTAGGTGCATTGAACTGCGCGATGAGCGCGGGCAGGTACAACAGAGAGGAGGCGAAGATAATCGGGATAACCCCAGCCATATTGACTTTGATGGGGATGTAGGTGTTATTGCCACCGTAGGTACGTCGGCCGATCATCCGCTTGGCATACTGCACGGGTACGCGTCGCTGCGATTGCTCGACGTAGACGACAAGACCGGTGATCACGAGCCCAACGACGATCACGAGCAGGAAGACCTCGAAGCCCTTCGACTGCTGGATGGCCCAGAGCGAGCTCGGGAACTGCGCGGCAATCGAGATGAAGATCAGGAGGGACATCCCGTTGCCGACACCGCGCTCGGTGATGAGCTCACCCATCCACATGATGAGTCCGGTTCCGGCGGTCATCGTGATGACCATCAGCAAAATGGCGTACCAAGAGTTATTGGTGATGAGCTGGCTGCAGGCGGGTGTTCCGGAGGAACTGGGGAACAACGCACCGCTACGGGCAACCGTCACGAGGGTGGTGGACTGCAGAACACCGAGCGCGACGGTGAGGTAGCGGGTGTACTGGGTGAGGCGAGCCTGGCCGGCCTGGCCCTCCTGGTAGAGGGCATCAAAGTGTGGGATGACAACGCGCAGCAACTGCACGATGATCGACGCCGTGATGTACGGCATGATGCCGAGCGCGAAGACGGAGAGCTGCAGCAGTGCACCACCGCTGAAGAGGTTGACGAGGTCATAGAGTCCGCTAGTCGACGAGCTGCTCGCAAGACAGAGCTTGACGTTTGCGTAGTCCACAAACGGCGAAGGGATAAACGACCCGAGGCGGAACAAGGCGATCAGGGCGATCGTAAAGCCGATCTTCTTACGAAGATCCGGCGTGCGGAAGATCCGCGCTACCGCACTGAACACGAGGCCTCCTGGCTAAAACGATGTTTCTGCAGACCGGGTGGCCCGTGTGGGCCACCCGTAGAGCGACTCGGTTACTTTACCGAGCCACCCGCTGCAACGATCTTCTGCTGTGCAGAGCCGGAGACTTTGTCAACGGCAACGTTCAGCTTAACCGCAATATCACCCGAGCCAAGAACCTTGACTTTCTCGTTCTTTCGAACGGCACCCTTGGCGACGAGGTCAAGAGTGGTGACGTCGCCACCCTTCGGGTAGAGCTCGGCGAGCTTCTCGAGGTTGACAACCTGGTACTCGACGCGGAACGGGTTCTTGAACCCGCGCAGCTTCGGCGTACGCATGATGCTGTTCAGGTTTCCACCCTCGAGGCCGAGGCGCACCTGGTAGCGAGCCTTGGTACCCTTGGTACCGCGACCAGCAGTCTTACCCTTTGAGCCCTCACCACGGCCGACGCGAGTGCGTGCGGTCTTTGCGCCAGGCGCGGGACGCAGGTGATGCATCTTCAGCACCTGCGGGCGAGCCTCAACTTCGGGCTTCGGGGCCTTCTTTGCCTTGGCCGCGGCCGGAGCCTTAGCCGTCGACTCTGCCTTGGCGGACGCCGCAGCCTTCGTCTCCGTTGCCTTGGTTGGCGCCTTGGCAGCAGCTGCCTTCGCAGCGGGAGCCTTCGTCTCGTCAGCCTTGGTTGCAGGTGCCTTCGTAGCTGCGGCCTTCGCCGGAGCCTTGGCAGCCGACGCCTTGGCGGCGGGAGCCTTCGCTGATT
>JBDTAD010000151.1:0-3110 GCA_039924815.1 Lacisediminihabitans sp. | reverse complement strand
CGGCGGGGTCCACGAGGTCCAAACGACCCGAGGAGTAATCAGGGCGAACAAAGTGCTCGTCGCGACGAGCGGCTACACGGGATCCTTGACTCCCTGGCTGCAGCGGCGCGTGGTTCCGGTCGGCAGTTTCATCGTCGTTACGGAACCCCTCGCTCAAGAGGTGGTCGACCGGATACTGCCGCATCGCCGTCAGGCCGCGGACGCAAAGCTCCTCACGTACTACTTCCGAATTACTCCGGACAACCGGCTGCTGTTCGGCGGTCGTGCGAGGTTCGCGCTGTCGAGTCCGGAATCGGATTTGAAGAGCGCAGAAATTCTGCGCCAGGCGATGACGACGCTCTTCCCCTATCTGGCCGGAACAAAGATCGACTACACGTGGGGCGGCCTCGTCGACATTTCAATGGACCAGATGGTTCACGCCGGCGTCCATAATGGCGTCTTCTACTCCATCTGCTACAGCGGGCATGGCGTGCAAATGGCCAGTCACATGGGCAAGCAGATGGCATTGCGATTGAGCGGCCAGCCGAGCACGGAAGTATGGCAGGACCTGAAATTTCCTCCGGTCCCCGGGCATTTCGGCCCGCCCTGGTTCCTGCCGTTCATCGGCGTCGGTGCCAAGATCATCGACTTAGTGAAATAGCGGGAGCCTCGTGATGGACGTGTGCGAACAATCCGAATTGTCAGTCACGCGGACGACTGCGCCGGACAATCCGATAGCCAGACTTGTGCCGGGTGGGGCATTCATTGCCGGAGCTTGGCAGACCTCTGACCTGGAGATGGCGGTTGCCGATCCAGAAGACGGGCGCGTCCTCGGATACGTCGCCGTGTCGACGAAAGAAGATGTCGATCGGGCGATCTCAGGTGTCGAGGAATCACTCACGGCGGAAGCCTGGCCGGTGTGGGCCAGGAGAGAGAGCCTGGAATCATCAGCACGCCTGGTCGAAGCACGGGCGAGGGATTTTGCTCGACTGATCGCGTCTGAGGGTGTGAAGACGCTGTTCGAGGCGGAGCGCGAAGTTCGTCGCTGCGTCGAGACTCTGCGTCTCTCGGCTGAAGCCGGCGCGTTCTTGACCGGAGAAACCATCCCTTTCGACAGCAGCCGCAACGGGGCAGGCAAGACCGGCTGGTTCACTCGGGAGCCGGTCGGCATTGTCGCGGCGATCACTTCGTTCAACGATCCCTTGAACCTGGTCGCCCATAAAGTCGGTCCTGCGCTAATGGCAGGCAACGGCGTCGTACTCAAACCGTCTTCGTTCACCCCGCTCACCGCGCTCGCCCTCGCCGACGTGCTGGTTACCTCGGGAGTCCCTGCCGGGCGGATCGCTGTGATCTGTGGCGGTGCGGCGGTCGGAAACGCGCTGGTCACCGACAGCCGAATCTCGCTGGTCTCATTCACGGGTGGCCCGCTCACGGCGCGGAAGATCACCGACGCGTCAGGCCCGCGAAAGATGTTGATGGAGCTGGGCGGAGACAACCCTACGATCGTGTGCGCGGACGCGGACCTCGCCTTGGCGGTCGACGACGTCGTCAGCGGTGCGTTCGGGGTGGCAGGACAGAACTGCCTTTCCGTGCAGCGCGTCTATGTTCACGCTTCATTGTTCGATCGTTTCCTCCGTGCGGTGGTCGACAAGACCCGCCTGCTGCGGGTGGGTAGCAAACTCGATCCGAGCACGGACATCGGTCCGCTCATCAGCGAGGCCGCGGCGATCAGAGTCGAGAGCTGGGTCGATGAGGCACGTGCGCTCGGAGCGAGCGTCCACGTCGGAGGTCGACGCACGGGTGCGTTCTACTACCCCACCGTTCTCACGGGAGTCGCCGCTGACTCGCCACTCATCACGGAAGAAGTATTTGGTCCCGTCGTCACGATCATGCCGTTCGACGACCTCAATGAGGCGATTCGTGCTGCGAACAGCACCGATTATGCGCTTCAAGCGGGCGTCTTCACGCAGTCGATTGACACCGCGTACAGCGTCGCGTCGCGGATCGTTGCGGGAGCCGTGATTATCAACGGCACGAGCGACCTTCGTTCCGACGCCATGCCGTTCGGCGGGTTCAAGAATTCGGGCATCGGAAGGGAAGGCGTTCGATACGCCTTGGAAGCGATGACCGAGCCGAAGAGCATCATCGTTAATCTGCCCGCTTAGGGCGTATAGGCAAAAAGGTCGGCCCCGTCATCGCGACGGGGCCGACCTTTTGCGTACTCGCCTCAGGAATCCTTGGACATCGAGAGGTACTTGTACTCCAGGAACTCGTCAATCCCGACGCGCCCACCCTCACGCCCGAGTCCGGACTGCTTGACACCGCCGAACGGCGCTGCAGGATTGGAGACAATCCCCTCGTTAAGCCCGACCATGCCCACCTCGAGCCGATCGCTGAGACGGAAGGCCCGGTCGAGATCCTGGGTGAAGAGATAGCCGACGAGGCCCCATTCGGTGGCGTTCGCGATCGAGATTGCTTCCTCGTCGTCGTCGAAGGGAATGATCGGGGCCACAGGACCGAAGATCTCGGTCGACATGAGCTGCGACTGGGCGCTGACGTCGGTCAGGACCGTCGGCGGATAATAGTAACCGGTGTCACTGTGAGGGGTTCCACCCGCGATCACCCGCGCTCCCTTCGAGACGGCATCATCCACGAGCTGTTGCACCTTGCCCAGTCCCGCCTGATCGATCAGCGGCCCGATCTGGGTGTCGTCTTCGAAACCGTCACCGACGCGCAAAGTTTCCATCTTCTCGGCGAGCCGACGGGAGAACTCGGGTGCTATCGAGCGATGCACGAGGAACCGATTCGCTGCCGTGCAGGCTTCGCCCATGTTCCTCAGCTTCGCGACCATCGCGCCTTCGACCGCCTTGCTGATGTCCGCATCCCCACAGACGATGAAGGGTGCGTTTCCGCCGAGTTCCATCGACGTGCGCATCACGTTCTCGGCTGCCTGGGCCAGCAGAGCCTTCCCGACTCCGGTGGATCCGGTGAAGCTGATCTTGCGTGCGATCCCGCTCTTCATCCAAGTAGAGACGACGGCCGATGCATCCGTGGTCGTCACGACGTTCAACACGCCGTCCGGCAGGCCTGCCTCCTTAAGTATCCCCGCCAACGCCAGTGACGACAGCGGA
>JBDTAD010000150.1:0-3224 GCA_039924815.1 Lacisediminihabitans sp. | reverse complement strand
GCTACAGCGGGCTGTTCAAGTCCTTCATCGACATCCTCGACCCGGATGCCTTGACCGGCCTGCCCGTGCTGCTGGGCGCAACCGGGGGTACCGAGCGGCACTCCCTTGCGCTGGACTACGCCATGCGGCCGCTGTTCACCTATCTGCACGCGGTTACTGTCCCCACTGCCGTGTATGCGGCATCCAGCGACTGGGGCACGGCGGCGGATGCGGGGAGCAGTAGTTTGCCGGAACGCATCGAGCGCGCTGCTGGCGAATTGGCCACGCTCGTCATGACGAGCGAGAGGTCGAGTAGAGTGCGGGATCCGTTTGCGTTGCCCGCCGGCTTCAGCCCGGTCGGCGGCTACGGCGCCCAGTAAACGCTGCCGAAGAGATCCGCCGAATAACCGTACCCAATCATCCACACCGCTTCCGCGGCGTAAGCACCGTTATAAGGCTTTGACCGCCCCTAACACCTTCGTGAGAGAATCTTTCGCGTCGCCGAAGAGCAGTGTTGTCTTGGGATCGTAGAGCAGCTCGTTTTCGATGCCTGCGAACCCGGGGCGCATAGAACGCTTGAGGAATACAACCTGGGCCGCGTCTCCCACTTCGAGGATCGGCATCCCGTAGATCGGCGAGCCCACACTGGTCTTCGCCGCAGGGTTCACGACATCGTTGGCACCGACGACAAGGGCGACATCGGTGTTCTTGAACTCCGGGTTCACCTCGTCTAGTTCCTTCAGTGATTCGTAGGGTACGTTCGCCTCCGCGAGCAACACGTTCATGTGGCCCGGCATGCGTCCGGCGACCGGATGGATGCCGAAGACGACCTCGACGCCGCGCGCTTCGAGGGCTGTTGCCAGTTCCGCAATCGCGTGCTGTCCCTGCGCCACAGCGAGACCGTAGCCGGGCACGATGACGACGCGCTGTGCATATCCGAGCAGTACTGCAACGTCCTCGGCGCTCGACGAACGCACCGGCCGATCACTCACCGTGGTCGAGCCCGCCGTCGATCCACCGCGGAACGCGCCGAACATGATCCCGGTCACGCCGCGGCCCATGGCCGCCGCCATCACCTGGGTCAGGATCGTGCCGCTTGCGCCGACCAATGTTCCGGCGACGACCAACAGCACGTTGCCGAGGACGATTCCGGAGGCCGCCACGGCGATGCCGGTGAAGGCATTCAGCAGTGAGATCACGATCGGAACATCCGCGCCGCCCACGGGCAAGACGAGGAGCAGTCCGACGACAAGTCCAAAGACGAGCAGCAGGATCGCCCAGAGCGGAGACCCGGTTGCGATGATGAATCCAGCGGAGACGACGGCCGCGATCAGCACGAGAGACATCACCCAGCGCAACCCCGGGAAGAGCAACGGGCGCGTACTGATGAGTTCCTGCAGCTTTGCCACTGTGATGGCGGAGCCAGAGAACGACACGGCACCGACCAGCATGGTGAAAACAATCGCTAGGCGGATCCACGGGTTGTCGTTGTGGCCGAGTTCCAGCACCGCAACGAGTGCCGCCGCACCGCCGCCCACGCCGTTGAAACCGCCGACCAGTTGAGGCATCTGGGTCATCTGCACGCGACGGGCGATCGGAACTGCGATCAGCGAACCGATGGCGATGGCTCCGAGAATCCAAGGCAAATTCTCGAGGTGTACGGAGAAGAACACCGTGATGACGGCCAGAACTGCACCGAAAGCACCGATCAGGTTTCCACGCCTAGCGCTGCGTGGCGAGCTCAGCCCCTTGAGCGCGAGAATGAAGCAGACAGCCGAGACGAGGTACAGGAGTGCAGTCCACTCCGGTGACAGGATGCTCACTTGGTGTCACCCTTCGTGGCCACTTCGGCCGGTGCGGCCTTCTCCTTCTTTCGCCCACGGAACATTTCGAGCATTCGGTCAGTGACCACAAAACCGCCGACCATGTTCGCCGTGGCGAGCACGACAGCGGCCAGGGCCACCGTCAGCAGCCATGGGTTGCTTGCTTGGCCCGCGACAACGATCGCACCAATAAGGATGATGCCGTGAATGGCGTTCGCGCCAGACATGAGGGGTGTGTGCAGCTTGCTTGTGACCTTCGAGACCACCTCAAAGCCGACGAAAACGGCGAGTACGACGACCGTGAGAAGACTTACCGGATCCATTTACTCTTGTCCTTTCAGAGCTTCTGCGGTTGGTGCGTGCAGTACCGTACCGTCGTGCGTGAGCGCTGCTCCCGCGATCACCTCGTCGTCGAAGTTCGGAACGACCTCGCCGTCCACGGTCATGAGCGAGAGCAGCTCTGCGACATTTTTTGCATAAAGCCGCGAGGCATCTGTGGGAATTGCGGATGCCGCATCCCGCAGCCCGACGAGCGTCACGTGACCATCACCAGCCTGGGTGGGCACCGCCACATCGCTTCCCGCGATTACTCCCTCCACGTTGCCGCCGGACTCCGCGGCCAGGTCGATCACGACGGAGCCAGCGCGCATTCCCGCGACCATCTCGGTGGTCACGAGCAGCGGCGCGGCTCGCCCGGGGATCGCCGCCGTGGTGATCAGCACATCAGCTGCGGCCACATGAGGAGCGAGCAGCTCTCTCTGGCGCACAGAGCGATCCTGACTGAGCTCGCGGGCATAGCCGCCGGTCCCCTCCGCTGCCGCATCGAGGTCGAGGTTGATGAATGTTCCACCGATCGAGACGACTTCTTCAGCGGATGCCGCCCGAATGTCGTTCGCAGAGACTCGTGCTCCGAGTCGCTTGGCGGTGCCGATGGCCTGCAGCCCGGCAACGCCCGCTCCGAGCACGAGCACTCGCGCCGGTGGGATGGTGCCTGCTGCGGTCATGTAGAGGGGGAAGAAGCGGGGAAATCGCACCGCGGCCTCAAGCACGGCGCGGTATCCGGCCACGAGGGCCTGTGAGCTCAGTGCATCCATTGACTGGGCCCTCGAGATGCGGGGTACGAGTTCGAGCGCGAACGAGGTCACGTTGGCTCTCTCGAGGGCGCTCACGGTCGCGAGTTCAGACGATGGCGACGCAAAACCGATAGTGATTGCTCGTGGGTGGAGTGCCGCCGCGGTGTCTGGTGTGAGTGGGCGCACGTGACACAACACGTCCACCTCGTCCAGCGCGAGCTTGGCCGCGATAGACGCCCCGACATCCGCGTACGCCTGGTCTGGATAACCGGCCTCGACCCCGGCTCCCGACTCGATCGTGACCTCAAGCCCAAGCTTTTTGAGCTGGGCGGTTGTCTCTGGTGTCGCC
>JBDTAD010000149.1:0-3347 GCA_039924815.1 Lacisediminihabitans sp. | reverse complement strand
CCCGGCATCCTCGCCTTCTTCGACGGCCACAGGCTCAGGATCGTTGCGACGGCGTACAACACCATCGCCACAACGTAGGGAACAGGGTTCACCGGAACGTTGAGCGAAACAGTGGCGAGCACGAGATGGTAAGCCGAGAACACTGCTGCGAGTCCGACTATGAGGGAACGCGGAACGGAAATGATCACAGCAGCACCCTCTCAGTGGCCTCAATATCGTCCTGGCCAGAAGGAGCGCTGACCGGGTCTGGCCAATGAATACTGATGACGGTGCCCTCGCCCAGGGTTGAGTTGATCTCCACAGCCCCGCCGGCGTTGGCAACACGTTCAACAATAGAGACCCGCAACCCGAGCCGTTCCGTGGGAACAGTCGTCGTATCGAATCCTGCACCGGTATCACCAATGTCAACCTGGATCCCGCTGGGGTCCGTGCCGCGGATGCTGAGCCAGCGCATAATGTCGCGCCCCGCTCCGGCGTGCTGAAGGCTGTTCACCATCGCCTGGACAGCCGCTGAGTAAATCGCCTCAGCGGCGTGTACCGGTATGGAACCCTGGCGGATGTCCGCGGTGCGCAGTTCGAACGGAGCGGAGAGCGTGGCAGTTGCACCCATAATTCGGTGAGCAAGCTGGCCATTGGTCACGGTGGCATCATCATCCGGACTTGCGGCCGCTGCCGATTTCAAGTGCCCCATCGCGTTACGGGCCATCGTCGCGACGAGCGCCTTGGCTTCCGGAGTGTCCGCTGCCGCAGCGGAAAGCAGTGTCGTTAGCACGCTGTCATGCACGATCGAGTCGACCTGCACGCGTTCCACCTCTGTCGCGTGCTGACGCACGGCGTGCGCGTAGCGGTCAAGTGCCGTGGCCTGCGCAGCATCCACGGACGCTGCGGCTTGACGAAGCAAAGTAATGATGATCAGGACGGCGCCGCCAAGGATGACGGCGTAGGCGGTGTCGAGCGCGGCCGGCCCCCAACCGCGCGAGCCGCCTGCTTCCGCGGTTCTCGTCAGCCCGTAGGCGACCGGCGCGACAATCAGGTACACGGTCGCTATCCACGGCCTGAATGCCAGCGCTGCGGCCCCCGTTGCAATGGTACAGAGGTACCACAACCACGGACGATCCGGGGAATTGACCATACTTGGAGAAACTGTCAACGGCCAAGTGGCCATCGCGAGCAGCCAGACAATGGAGATTAACCCGCCAGCGAGCGACACAAACCTCTTGGAGAAGGCCGACACCAACATGAGGAGGATGCTCCCGTAGACCCCAACAGCAACGACTAGGCCCCAGCCAGGGCGTTCACTGGAATATTGACCAAGGGTGATCGGGAAGGTTTGCGCCGCGAACACGACGCCAATGATCGCGACGGTTCTCGAGACAACGGTCTCAATTTGGCGTCTGCTGATCGGGCTGCGTGGCTGTCTCGCCGTCGTCGCAGCGGACGCCGCGGGCCTAGCGGCCATCTCCGCCATCCGGATCAAGACCCGGAAGAATGCCGTCCTCCACCGCGCGGCGCAACAGATCAACCTTGGTCGGAGCAGGGCGCCCCACCTCGACGTACTTGACCCGGATACGATCCAGGTATTCCCTGGCCGTAGAGTAACCGATGCCCAACTGCTCGGCCGCGAGCTTGAGAGGCAAACCAGAAGCATAGAGGTGCAGGATCTCGCGCTCGCGCCGCCCCAGCTGAGCCTTGGAAAAGTCACGGTCCGCATCGATTGCGGTCGCCCACTCAAGATTGTTCAGCACGTCGCCCCTGGCCACGGTCGCGACGGCCGCCATGACGGTCTTGGTCGCGGATGCCTTCGGAATGACTCCGGCAGCACCGGCGGCGAGTGCTTCACGAACCGATGCGACTCGATCGGCGATGCTGTGAATGAGCACGGCAGAACCGGTGGCCTGCACCCGTTTCACATTCTCAGTGACGGTTGACCCATCGCCGAGCGACAGATCGAGCACGACAACGTCGCACTCACGCCCTGCCAAGCCCTCAACGAGCTCAGTGACGGATGCCGCAGCCAGAATAAAGTTGAATCCCGCCTCGATACAGGCAGCCTTCAAGCCGAGCCGCACGGACTCATGATCGTCGACAACCGCCACGCGCACGGCCGCTGCGGCTTGGACCTCTTCGTCGGATGCGTTGCTGTCGACCATCGCCGTTCCTGTCTTCCCTATACCCGCAGCCATCGGCCACCGCACCCATCGTACCGGCCAGCCACGCGCCAGAACCGATATGGTCTTGAGAAGAATTGCCGCGCCGTCATGGGACTGCTGGTTGCCGTCAGAGCGTTTGTCGCCTTCTCATCGCTCCACATCCAAACGGCGGAGGCCGACCGCCCGTCCTAGCGACGCAACGTTGCGACGGCCTCAACATGGTGGGTATTCGGGAACAGGTCAAAAGCGCGCAGTTTCACGAGCTCGTATCCGCGTGCCGTGAACAGTGCAACATCACGCGCCAGCGCAACCGGATCACAGGCGACGTACACAATCTGAGCCGGTGCGAAGTCAGCCAACTCGCCCACCACCGCCTTACCTGCTCCGGAACGTGGCGGGTCGAGGATCACCGTTGCGTGCCGAAGCCTCTCGCGCTCTGCACTGCTGGCGGATGCTCGTAGCTGCTGCAGGTACCGTTCTACCCGCGCCGTCACCGACGCGGCACCCAACCATTCGGCCAGGTTGTCCGCCGCATGATCCGTCGCGCGAGAATCACTTTCCACCGTGGTGATCTTGAGCGTGTAGCCGAAGCGGTCACCCAGCGCGGCCGCTAAGAGACCGACACCGCCGTACAGGTCCAGGTTTGCGGCCCGCGGGTCAAACAGCGACTCGTCCACGGCATCCTGCACGGCTGCGGTCAGCGTCTCCGCTGCCGCGCGATGCACCTGCCAGAAACCGCGCACGTCGAGCTTGAACTCGCGTTCGCCCACGGTCTCCACGATGGTCTGTGGCTTCGGTAGCTTCGGCCTCTGGCCCTTTCCCCGTACGCTCTTTCCCACCGGTTTCGAGTCGGCCTGGCTGCTCAGGACCCACGGATTACCGCTCGACGGCGCGACCACGTCGATCACGCTCTCGCCGGGGAACTTCTCATCCAGGGGCGCAATCGCTGCCAGCTCTGCAGTGGCCAGTGGCAGATCCTGCACCGGGATCACACGATGCGACCGCGCGGAGTACGGACCGGGGGTGCCGTCTTCTGCTACGTGCAGGCGCACGCGAGTGCGCCATCCGGTGCCATCGATTTCTCCTGGCAGAGCCTCGATCTTCACGTCGGTCTCGATGCCCGCCATCCGCTCAAGCGCCTCGGCGAGCACTTGCCGCTTGAGCTCGCGCTGGTGGTCTGGCGTGATGTGCCCAAAC
>JBDTAD010000148.1:0-1787 GCA_039924815.1 Lacisediminihabitans sp. | reverse complement strand
CCGCTGCGTTGGCTGGTCGATCGCGGACCACATTCGCACTGAGCTCGTCGTCGACGCGATCGAGATGGCGAGATGGCGGCGCAAACCCGTCGGCACCATCGTCCACTCCGACCGCGGAGCCCAAGGTGGATTCAACTGGTCGTCGCAACACCTCGTGATTATGGAGGTGTTGGATGGTTCGTCGTCAGCAAGCCGCGGATCGGTCGGTGCGGTCGCGGATGAGCTCGCCGGGGCATCCGCCCCACGATCGCGAGGTTCAGCGGTTGTTTTGGATCGAGATCGCGAAGGGATTGCTGCCTGCCGAGGCCGCTATTTCTGTCGGCGGGTCGCAACCGGTCGGGCAGCGCTGGTTCCATAACGCTGGAGGTATGCCACCATTTGACCTGAAGTCTTTGTCGGGCCGTTATCTGTCCTTTCGTGAGCGTGAGGAGATCGCCCTTCTGAGAGCACGAGGGGTTGGCGTGAGGCAGATCGCTCGCGTCATTGGCCGGGATCCGTCGACGATCTCCCGCGAGTTGCGTCGTAATGCCGCCACTCGCGGCGGCAAGGCCGAGTATCGGGCATCGGTCGCCCAGTGGAAGACCGAGTTGGTGGCGCGCCGTCCGAAGGTGGCGAAGTTGGTCGCCAATCCCAGGCTGCGCGAGTATGTGCAGGAGCGGCTAGCAGGGCAGATCAGCAGACCCGATGGCTCGGTGGTGGCCGGCCCGACGTCGCCACGGTGGACGGGCAATAACAAACCTCACCGGAAGGACCGGGCGTGGGTGCGGGCCTGGAGTCCGGAGCAGATCGCGAACCGGATCAGCCTCGATTTCCCGGAGGATGAGTCCATGCGCATCAGCCACGAAGCAATCTACCAGTCGCTCTATATCGAAGGACGAGGGGCACTTAAACGTGAGCTGGTGTGGTGCCTTCGCACTGGGCGTGCGTTACGCGCCCCGCGGGAGCGATCGCGGCGCAAGACCTGGGCTCACGTCACTCCGGAAACGTTGATCAGTGAACGCCCGGCCGAGGCGGAGGATCGCGCGGTTCCTGGGCATTGGGAGGGCGACTTGGTAATTGGTTTGGAACGCTCAGCGATTGGCACTGTCGTTGAGCGGACGACCAGGTTCACCCTGCTTGTCCACTTGCCCCGGGAGGACGGCTATCGGCACAAAGAGACACCACGGAACGGGCCGGCTTTGGGTGGCTATGGCGCGATCACGATGAAGAACGCCCTCACTAACACGATGTCGACGCTGCCCAAAGAACTCGCCCGGTCACTGACCTGGGACCGGGGCAAGGAACTGTCCGCCCACGCCCAGTTCAAGGTCGAGACGGGGATCCCGGTGTTCTTCGCCGACCCACAATCTCCATGGCAGCGCGGCACGAACGAGAACACGAATGGGTTGCTAAGGCAATATTTTCCCAAAGGCACCGACCTGGCGAGGTGGTCCGCTGAAGAACTCGAAGCAGTCGCTCACGCACTCAACACCAGGCCCCGGAAGACCCTCGGCTGGAAGACCCCCGCGGAGGCCTTCAACGAGCAACTACTCTTACTCCAACAAGCCGGTGTTGCTTCCACCGGTTGAATCTGGTCTGTGCGATCGATCGCTTTGACGTACTGCTCATCCCAGATGTGTTAAGTGACCTTGTCTCTGAACCATCTGATCACGAGCCCAGTGCATAACGCATGACGTTAATAACGCTAGACGTTATATTAAACGTCACCGAACTACCATCCCTCCCGAGAGGCGCGCGCCGTACGTCCGCACCCCTACCGCCGTGGTGCTTAGGCTGGCGGTATGGCG